>JADJCR010000008.1 GCA_016703125.1 Micrococcales bacterium
CGTAGCCCCAGATGCGCTCGTAGATGACGTAGTGCTCCAGCACGATCCCGGCGTTGATCATGAGCAGTTCCAGCAGGTCGAACTCGGTCTTGGACAGTTCGATCTCCTGTCCGCCGCGCCAGACCCGGCGCGAATGCGGGGACAGTCGCACGTCCTCGACCGTGAGGTCCGCGGTGCTAGCGGCCGGCTCCGCGCGACGCAGCAGTGCGCGCAACCGGGCGAGGACCTCCTCGATGTCGTAAGGCTTGGGCACGTAGTCGTCAGCGCCGGCGTCCAGTCCCGCTACCCGGTCGGCGGTCTCCACCCGCGCGGTCAGCATGAGGATCGGGATCGCGTCACCCTCGGCCCGCAGGACCCGGCAGACACCGAGGCCGTCCACCCCGGGCATCATGACGTCGAGCACGAGCACATCGGGACGGTCGGCGCGGAACGCGGCCAGCGCTTCGACCCCGTCGGCGCAGGCGCTGACCTGGTAGCCGTTGAGTTCCAACGCCGTGGTCAGGGACTCCCGGATCGCCCGGTCGTCGTCGGCAACGAGCACCTTCATGGCTGTGAGTCTGCCGCACGGGCATCCGGGTGCGTGCGGTGCTCGGGGGTCGCACCGCACGCACCCGGAAGTCTCACGCCGCGCTCGACGACGCGGTCGGATGTGGCATCCCGCGCCGCGGGAAGTCCATGGTCTTCGTGTTGGTGACGGTGAACTGCGCGTTCATCACGACGATCACCATCGAGCCGTCGTCCTTCTTCACGAAGGCGTAGTACTTCTTGCCCTTCTTGTGGACATCCATGACGGTACCGCCGGGCACCTTGTCCAGCGCTGCAGCCTCGGCCTTCTTGAAGGCGGCACCTGTCACGTCCTTGCCCATCGGGCCGTGCCCGCGAGCGCCGTGGTGACCACGCTTGCGCGGAGTCTCCACGGAGGTGATGGCGTAGCTCTCATCGAGCAGGACGACCTTCTTCTTCCCGGCGTCCGTGCGGATGAGCGCGGCGAACCCGTCGTCGTCCCTGACGAACACCTGCAGGACGGTCGCCTGCGGGAACCGCGCCTCGACAGCGTCGGTGACCTTCTGTGTCTGCTCGTCGGTGGCCGGTGTCCCGGGACCGTGTCCCGGACCGCCGGCGGGCATATCCCTCTGTTCGACGACCGCGAACTTCGCGTCGAGGACCACGACCACACGGGTGCCGTCGGTCTTGGTCACCATGACGAGGTAGTTACCGTCGGCGTCCTTGTGCACGTGGTCGGCGGTCCCGGGTACCGCAGCGATGGCCGCGTCTATGGCCTTCTGGGCGTCCTCGCCCGTGACGAGTTCGCCGGGTCCTCGCTCCCCCATTGGCCCGCGGTTGCCCATCGGGCCACCCATGTAGCCGTACGCCTGGTTGCTGCTCTGCGCCGGTGCGGTGGCGGGGGTGTCCGCTGTGGCGATTGCAATGCCGCCGGCCACGGTCGCTCCCACGGCGAATGCCGCGATACTGGCGCCGGCGACGGTTCCGATCTTCTTCACGAGAGTTCCTTTCGTCGTTACCAGCACTGTGAACGGCCTCTACGAGAACTGCACCAAACGTGGGTAAGAGGCCGGTGAGAAGGGCGGGAGCGCTGCAACCGGTGTGTTTCGCTCCCGGGTGTCCGTTTCGCTCCCACCTTTGGCTGGGGGTCCCGCGCCGCGCGTCAGTCGATCGAGTTGAAGAGTTCCAGCGCCTTGGGGGTGTCCCATTTCACGGCGTCCTGGCCGCCGACGTAGTAACTGCCCTCGACGGTCGGAACGGTGGTTGCCTCCCCGATCCCCATGGAGATCATGCCCATGGCCATGGCGAGCCGGGCGTCGTCGAAGATGCCGGTGCTCTTGTCCACGGTCAGGCTGTGCCCCGCCGATGAGGCGGCGCCGAACGCCCGCCAAGGCAGCACCCAGGTGAACGGGCTCATGGCCCGCTTCGCCACGGACGAGATGAACTCCTGCTGGCGCTGGACCCGTCCGAGGTCGCCCCGAGGATCCGCGTACCGCATCCGCACGTACGCCAGGGCGTCCTTGCCGTCCATCGTCTGGCAGCCCTTCTTCACCTTCAAGCCGCTGTTGGCGTCGTTGTACTTGCGGTCGGGACACAGTTTGACCCCACCCAGGGCGTCGGTCGTGTTGGCGACGCCGGCGAACCCGATCTCGACGTAGTTGTCGATGTGCAGGCCGGTCGCCTGCTCGACGGTCGTGACGAGCAACTCGGGCCCCCCGAGGGCGAAAGCTGTGTTGATCTTCCCCTGGCCGTAGCCCGGAATCCCCACCCACGAGTCGCGCGGAATGGACACCAGCGTCGGGGCGCCGATCAGCGGTACGTGCATCAGCATGATCGTGTCGGTGCGCTGACCCTCCGTGGCGCCGGTGTGCAGGCGCTTCTGGTCGGCCTTGGACAGGCCGGCGCGACTGTCGCTGCCGACCAGGAGGTAGTTGCGACCGGAGGATGAGATGGCGCTGGCGGGCAGAGCCGCGGTCTTCGAGACCGAGGTGGCGAAAACGGTCGCTACCGCGATGAGGTACACGGTCATCACCGCGACCAAGGTGAGCAGGATGCGCTTGACGCTCCAGCGCCGGCGGGCGCCGCGCCGCGGGCGACTGGGGGGGATGGACCGCGGGATCTGCGGCTGGACCGGCGGTGGGGACCCGACGGGACGTCGTGCCGCTGCCGGGGTGCCCACGGGTTGGCGAACGCCGGGTGCGCCGAGGCGCTGCGTCGGCTGCTCGTCGGGCAGCGGCCGCATCCATGCCTCGTACTCGGGGGGCAGTTCCCCACTCTTGCTCACCTATACATGGTGCATGACCAATCGTTCCGGCGGCAGTGACCCTGGTCTCAAAACGTCCTACGATCGGGCGCCATGACGGTAAGGATTACGCAAGATGGCCCAACGACCGTGGTCACGATCGACCGACCTGAGGTGCGCAATGCAGTGGACCGGGACACCGCAGAAGCGCTGGCCGGGGCGTTCCGGGACTTCGAAGCCAACCCGCAGGCGAAGGTCGCTGTACTGACCGGGGCGGGTGGCACGTTCTGCGCGGGGGCCGACCTGCGCGCGATCGCGGGGGGTCAGCCGAACCGGCTGGCAACCGACGGGGACGCCCCGATGGGACCTTCGCGGATGGTGTTGTCGAAGCCGGTCATCGCGGCGGTGGCAGGCCACGCGGTGGCTGGCGGGCTGGAACTGGCGTGCTGGGCCGATCTGCGGGTGATCGAGGCCGACGCCGTGCTGGGGGTCTTCTGCCGTCGCGTCGGGGTGCCGCTGATCGACGGCGGCACGGTGCGCCTGCCGCACATCGTGGGGCTGGGCAGGGCGCTGGATCTGATCCTCACCGGCCGGGAGGTCGCAGCCGAGGAGGCGCTGCGGATCGGGCTCGCGAACCGGGTGGTGCCGCCGGGGCAGGGACTGCCCGCCGCGATGCTATTGGCCGAGCAGATCGCTGCGTTCCCCCCGGCCGCCATGCTGGCCGACCGGGCCAGTGTCTACCGCGGTCTGGACCTGCCGGCGGACAGGGCGTTGGCCGCGGAGTTCGAGCACGGGCTGGCCGCAGTCGTTGAGGGTCTCGAGGGCGCGCGCCGGTTCATCGGCGGGTAGGGTTCACACCACCCTGTCGACCAGGTGGGGGAACTCGAGCAGAGTGAATATCTGCAGGGCGCCGGCCGTGTCGAGCACGCTGCCGTCGTCGTACCGGCCGGCCTGCGTGAACCATCCGTCACGGTCACGTCCGTTCTCGTCGAGCATCTCGGCGTACTCGCGGATGTGGGCACTGCGTCCCATCTGCAGTTGGGCCTTGACGTAGATGGCGTTGAAGCACACCGGCTGACGCCACAGGGCAGCCGGGGTGAAGTGCGCCTCGCCCGCCTCCGAGGCCTCGCGAGCGAGCACGGCATCGCCGGCGTGGTAGGCCGCGGCGATGAGCAGTCCCTGGTTGTACGAGTAGATCGCGGGCTCGATGCTGCCGTCGGCACGGACATGGTCCTGGACCAGGCCGTTGGCGTCGCGCAGACCGGACAGGAAGCGCAAGCTGTGCGTCACGTCCCCGCCGAGGCCGGCGTGCAACAGGGCACCTGCCCCGGTGGAGCAGGCGTTGATGGTGTCGCCCTCCTCGACCCAGCGGATACCACCGGTTTCAGGGTCCCGGCCGGTCTGCACGAAGTGGTCGATATCGCCGGCCCGTTGCCGGGAGGCCCGGCCGGCGCTGAACGTGTGCCGCTGCAGGAATGCCAAGCCGAGCCAGGCGTTGTCGTCGAAGTACCGACGGCCGCGCCCGATGGATTCCCGGTAGCCGCCTTTCGGATCGCGGTAGCCGGCCCGGTCCCGTGCCAGTCCGGGGAACTGAGCGGGCCCGGACACTGAGTCCGAGAGCGCGTAGGCGTGCAGCACCTGCGAGTAGGGCCAGCAGGTCACGGCGACCGGCGATCCCGGTTCGTGGACCCAGGTCAGTCGGCCCACCCCGGCCAGGCAGCGGCGCAGGGTCGCGCGCGTGCGTTCGTATCGGTTCGCGCCCCGCATTGTGCCAGGGTAGTGCGCTGCAGGGGGCCGGCCCCAGCCCTGGCCCGTGCGCCAACTGCAGGTGGGAGGGATTCGGACGTTGGGGAGCGAAGGGGACCGGTGGGGTCTCTCCCGGGTCTCTCCCGGGTTCAGCGGGACAGGCGGCAGGCGGCGGGTTGTGGCCGCGCCAGCTGCAGGCGGGAGGGATTCGGACGTTGGGGAGTGAAAGGGACCGGTTGGGTCTCTCCCGGGTTCCGGGTCCGGCCGGTCGGACAGGCGGCAGGCGCCGGGCCGGCCGCGCCAGCTGCAGGCGGGAGGGATTCGGACGTTGGGGAGCGAAAGGGACCGGTTGGGTCTCTCCCGGGTTCAGCAGCGGAAGGGGCGGCGGGCCAGGTTTCCACTCCTGTGGATGGCGGGCTCGCCTGTCACACCCCTGGGGCACGATGGGGACAGTCGATGAGGAGGTCCCATCCATGCTCGAGACGCTGAGCAAGTTGCTGAACCAGGCGGAGAATGCCGCGACGGAGGCCGAGGCCGAGGCGTTCTTCGCCAAGGCTCAGGAACTCGCGACGCTGCACGCGATCTCGTTGGCCGAGGCCCGCGCCCACACCGCCAAATCCCAGCAGCGCGAGCAGCCCACGCACGAGCAGGTGATGGTCGGCCTTCCCCGCCAGCACGTCAACAGCCACCTGTGCCTGCTGTCTGTGGCGATCGGCGAGGCGAACAGCCTGCGCACCAACATCGCGTCGAACAACACCTACATCATCTGGTTCGGTCTGCCCAGCGATATCGAGGCGGCGACGCTGTTGCTGAACTCGGTGGCCCACCAGATGGTGCGCTCGGCTGACGCCTTCGTGCGGGGCAGGTCCTGGGCCGGTGAAGCGGATCTCGAGAACGGCGGGACGCCCATGACCGCACAGAAGGCGCGCAAGAGCTACTACACGGCATACGTGCGGGTGATCGGTGAGCGTCTGATGGCCGCCCGCCGCGATGCCGAGGCCGAATACGACCGGGCCAGCGAGCAGGCAGGGTCCGCCGCGCTGGTCCTGCGGGGTAAGGAGATCGAGGTGCGCGATTACTACGCACAGACATCCACGGCCCGCGGTTCCTGGCGGGGCAGCCGCGGCAGTTACTCGTCGGCCCAGGCTGTTCGGCGTGCGCGCGAAGATGCCGAAGCCGCGCGCCTGGATGCCTCCCGCGAGATCGGGGGGAGTCGCCCAGCCGTGGCGTCATGAACGACACCCAACAGGTGTACGCCGCGGAGAACACGCTGATGTTCCTGCTCGACAACGGCGGCTCCGCCCAGTTCATGGGCAGTTCGCTCACGCTGCCTGTGGAACGCCGGTTCGGCGACCTCGACGGGGTCCGGCGCTACCTGGCACAGGTGCGGACCATGCCCTGGGGCTACGGGCGGACTCCCGAGCCGGTGGTGCGATTGCGCAAAGGAGCGGCGAAGGCACACTGGGATGGTGGGGTGATCGCGCTGCCCGACGGCATCGGGGCGAAGGGCTGGGCCATGCGGGAGGTGGTCGTGTTGCACGAGTACGCCCACCACGTGGCGTGGTTCACCGCCGGGGCCGTCGGCCACGGGCCGGCCTTCCAGGAGGTCTACCTCGACCTGCTTGGGAATGCGGTCGGCCCGGAGGCCGCATTCGTCGTGCGGGCCAGCCTCTAGGAGAAGACCGGCGATTCCGTGGCGAGGGGAACCTCGATCACGAAAGTGCAGCCGTCACCGGAGTTGTGCACGGTGATCGTGCCTCCGTGGCCCTGCACCACCCGCTGACTGATCGTCAGACCCAGACCCGCGCCGCCGTCGCCAGGGGTCCGGGACGTGGTGCCGCGCCAGCCGGGCTCGAAGACGCGCTGCAGGTGCCCGTCCGGGATCCCCCCGCACTGATCACGGACCGACAGGCGCGCCCGGGTGAGGTCATGGTCCACCGACACCGCCACGAAACCCTCGGGGCGGGTGTGCCGCAGGGCGTTGACGATCAGGTTGTTGACGGCTCGACCCAGTTCTTTGGTGTCCCCCTGCACGATCACCGGGCCGTCCACAGATCCGTCCAGCGTGATCCCGAGGCGGTGGGCCAGCGGCTGGTTGCCGCCGACGAGGTCTGATGCGAGATCGCCGAGGTCCACGGGCTCGCGCGCCATGCGAGCGGCCGGGCTCTGTAGGCGGGACATCGTCGTGAGGTCCTCGACGATCAACCCGAGCGAGTCGACCTCGCGCAGCATCCGCGTCGGGTAGTCCTCGGGTGCCAGCCCGTCCTCCAGTGCTTCGGTGAGCACGCGCATGCGTGCCAGCGGCGTGCGTAGATCGTGTCCGAGCCAGGCGATCAGCTCTGTCCGTCGTTCTTCGATCGCCCGGTCCCGCTGCTATGCGGCCGCCTCAGCCTGCAGCCGTGCCACCCGAGCGCCCACCACGGCCCCGAACGCCACGGCGATCGGGGTGGCCACCAGCAGCACGACTGCGATGACGACGACCTGGTCGGCTTCGAGCAACATCGTCTCGCTGGCCGTGGCGACCCCGGCCGCGACGCTGGACACCGGGACCAACGGGGCCAGGCGGATGGCCCAGGGCACGCTGTGACGGCTGATGGCGAACAGAAGTGCAGTCGCCGCCGCACCGCAGACGATTGCCGCGACGATCGACAGCAGGAGCGGCTCGACGGTCATGTCCCCGTCACCCACCGGTAGCCGACGCCCCAGACCGTCACCAGGCGCCGGGGATCGGCGGGGTCGGTCTCGACCTTCTCCCGCAGTCGTCGCACGTGCACGGTCACGGTGGACTTGTCACCGAAGTTCCACTCCCACACCTCTCGCAACAGTTCGTCGCGTCCCAGCGCCTGGTCGGAATGCTCGAGGAAGTACGCCAGGAGGTCGAACTCCCGGGCCGTCAGCCGCAGGTCGGCGCCGGCGCGGGTCGCCGTTCGGGAACCGGTGTCGATCAGCACATCGCCATCGCTGAGCACCAGCTCTTCGGTCGGCGACGGCCGCGCGCAACGCCGGAGAACGGACTGAATGCGAAGCACCAACTCGCGCGGACTGAACGGCTTGACGACGTAGTCGTCGGCACCGGCGCTGAGCCCTGCGATCCGATCGATCTCCTCGGTGCGCGCGGTGAGCAGGATCACCGGCAGGTCCGGTCTCGTGGAGCGGATCTGACCGCACAATGCCATGCCGTCCCCGTCCGGCAGCATCACGTCGAGCACCAGCAGGTCGGGCTGCATCTGCTCGAGGGCGGTCATGAGTCCGGCGGCAGATTCCAGGTGGCGGCCTTCGAGGTCCGAGCGCTCGAGGTACCTGAGCAGGACTTCACCCACCGTACGGTCGTCGTCGACGACCAGGATCCCGCTCACGTGACCCACGGTAGGGGCGGATGAAGGTCAGGGACAGGCCCAGATGACAGCGTAAGACTTCCGTAACCGTCCGGGTCCTTCCCTCCCGCCGGTTGGTGCGGTGTCCTGTTCACAGCGAAAGGAGATCTCCATGACACGACCCCTGACTGCGGCCTCCGCCACGATCCTGCTCTGCCTATTGGCAGCCTGTGGGGGTGGTGCGACCAGTCAGCCGGAGGCCGCGACCACGCCGCCGGCTGCCAGCCCCGCCGCGACCAG
This sequence comes from Micrococcales bacterium, assembly GCA_016703125.1. Lineage (NCBI taxonomy): Bacteria > Bacillati > Actinomycetota > Actinomycetes > Micrococcales > Micrococcales bacterium. The sequence goes on from JADJCR010000008.1 coordinate 8,107, forward strand.
CCCCGCACCGGCAGCGACCAAGAAGTCGCCGGACCTGCCTTCGGGCGGGTACATCGACTACGCCGACTACCGTTCCGATCCGCAGGCCTATGCCGCCGGGGATGTTGTGCTCTTCTTCAACGCGACGTGGTGCCCGACGTGCCAGGAAGCGACCGGGAACCTGGAAGGGGCGCAGTTCCCCGACGGTTTGACGGTGGTCAGCGTGGACTACGACGCCAACCTCCAGTTGCGCAAGGAGTACGGCGTGACCACGCAGCACACATTCATCCAGGTCGGGCCCGACGGTCAGGAGTTGGCGAAGTTCACCGGCGCCACGACGGTTCCGCAGATCGAAGGCGAACTCGTCTGATGCTGGAGGTCGTCGGGGCCGTGGTGGCCGGTGTCCTCACCGTCCTCGCCCCCTGCGTGCTCCCTCTGCTCCCGGTGGTCGTGGGCGGCGCGGTTGCGGCAGAGCCCGGCGGTGGCGGTGTGGCAGTGACGACCCGGCGCCAGGTGCGCGCCCCCTTGGTGATCACGGCTTCGCTGGGGGTCTCGATCATCGTGTTCACGCTGCTACTCAAGGCCACCACGGCCCTGATCGGCATCCCGCCGCAGGTGTGGGAATGGCTCTCCGGGCTGATCCTCATCGGGCTGGGGTTGGTGTTCGCCTTCCCCTCCTGGTGGGAGCGGATCAGCGTCGCCCTGCGCCTGCAGTCGCGCGCGGGCACCCGTCTGGCGGCAGCTCGGCAGCGCGACGGGGTGGCCGGCTGGGTCCTCACCGGCGCTGCGCTGGGTCCGGTCTTCACGTCCTGTTCGCCGCTGTACGGCTACGTGGTCGTGACGGTGCTGCCGGCCGAACCGGCGTACGGCATGCTCCTGTTGCTCGCCTACACCGCAGGCCTGTGCGCCATGTTGCTGGCCATCGCCCTGCTCGGGCAGCGCGCCGTCGTCAGGCTGCGGTGGGCCGCCGATCCGCACGGGTGGTTGCGGCGAGGGTTGGGCCTGGTGTTCGTCGGCATCGGGGTGCTCGTGCTCACCGGATGGATGAAGGACATCGAGACCTGGCTGATCGCCAACGCGCCGGTGCAGCCGTGGAATCTCGATCGCGGGTTCCTGCCCGAATGACCACGCCCCAGCCTCTAAGGTTGGGGCAGTCACGTGATCGTGGGAGGAAACCGTGCGCCGTTCGGCTGTGTTCGCAAGTGCTCTGGTTCTGGTGGGCATGCTCGCCGCCGGCTGTTCGTCGACCGACGAGGCCGACCAGAAGACCGAGAATGCGAATGCGGCGGTCTGCCTGTCGCTCGAGGGGCTCGACGCACCCATCCAGGGCCTGTCCAGCGGCGTGACCGGCACCGGCGATGTGACAGTCGGGCAGGCGCAGGAGTCCGTCAACCAGATCTCTGCGGCCTACGACACCGTAGAGGCGGAGATCCAGAAGCTCGGCGAGGATGTCAGCGACGAGGTAGCGACGGCTCAGGAGCAGTTCGCTGCCGCGCAGATGCAGATCCAGGACGGGCTGGCCGGTCTCGACGGCGACCAGAGCCTGTCCGAGCTCCCCGAGCAGGAGCAGCAGGCGATCGAGCAGCTGAGCGCGAGCTACCAAGATCTGAACTCCAGCCTGGGTTGCAGCGATGCTTCTCAGTGATGCCGGGATCCGTGCCGAGGTCGAGGCGGGGCGCGTAGGCGTCCAGCCGTACGACCCCGGCATGGTGCAGCCGTCCAGCATCGACGTGCGCCTCGACCGGTACTTCCGGGTCTTCGAGAACCACCGGTATCCCTACATCGACCCGTCCGCCGAACAGACCGAACTGACCCGGTTGGTCGAGACCAACGGCGAAGAGCCGTTCATCCTGCATCCGGGGGAGTTCGCCCTGGCCTCGACCTACGAGGTGATCACGCTGCCTGACGACGTGGCAGGGCGGCTGGAGGGCAAGTCCTCGCTGGGCCGCCTGGGCCTGCTCACCCACTCGACCGCCGGCTTCATCGACCCGGGCTTCTCCGGGCACGTGACCCTGGAACTGTCCAACGTCGCGACGCTCCCGATCAAGCTCTGGCCAGGCATGAAGATCGGGCAGTTGTGCCTCTTCCGCCTGGAGTCGCCCGCCGAGCATCCGTACGGCTCGCAGGTGTACGGCTCGCGCTACCAGGGCCAGCGGGGCCCGACGCCGAGCCGGTCCTACCTGAATTTCCACCGCACCCAGATCGTGTGACGCGCGATACAGGTACGTCCGGAAGCGGTCACGGTACACTGAATCGGTGTTCGGCGGTCAGCCCGCCGCCCGCCCGCAAGCCGCAGTGCCCGACCTCGATGGGTGCTGCAGAAGGACGAGACTAGCCACCATGTCGATCGACAACGAGACCTCACGGGTGCTCGACGCCCTCGAGGCCGAAGCCATCTGGGTGTTCCGGGAGACCGCTGCCGCGTTCGAACGTCCGGTACTCCTGTACAGCATCGGCAAGGACTCCACCGTCCTGCTGCATCTGGCCCGCAAGGCCTTCCACCCCGGCCCCATCCCGTTTCCGGTGATGCACATCGACACCGGGTGGAAGTTCCGCGAGATGTACGAATTGCGCGACCGCACCGCCAAGGAACTCGGTCTGGACCTGCGGCTGGCGACGAACCAGGAGGCGCGTGATCAGGGCGTGACCCCGTTCTCCCACGGCGCGCAGGAGTTCACCCGGATCATGAAGACGGTGGCCCTGCGCGCGGCGCTGGACGAGGGCATGTTCGACATCGCCGTGGGCGGTGCGCGCCGCGATGAGGAGCGCAGCCGGGCCAAGGAGCGCATCTTCTCGCTGCGCGAGGCCGGGCACCGCTGGGAGCCGCGCAACCAGCGCCCGGAGTTCTGGCACACGGTGAACAACGCCCTGACCGACGGCCAGACCATGCGGGTGTTCCCGCTGTCCAACTGGTCGGAGCTCGACGTCTGGCGCTACGTGGCCCGCGAGAACCTCGAAGTCGTGCCGCTGTACTTCACCCAGGAGCGTCCGGTGGTCCGCCGGCAGGGCACCTGGATCATGGTCGACGACGACCGCATGGAACTTGAGCCTGGCGAACAGGTCGAGATGCGACGTGTGCGCTTCCGTTCCTTGGGCGACTACCCGCTGTCGGGGGCAGTCGAGGGCGAGGCGGCCGACGTTTACGACATCATCCGCGACATCGAGGTCAACCGGCAGTCCGAACGCGCCGGCCGGCTCATCGACGGTGAGGGTGCACAGTCCATGGAGCGCAAGAAGGCGGAGGGCTACTTCTGATGAAGGCACTGATCCGAGTTGTCGTCTGCGGCTCCGTGGACGACGGTAAGAGCACCCTGCTGGGCCGCCTGCTCGCCGAGACCGGCTCGATCCCCGAGGATCAACTAGAGTCCGCCCGGTTCACCCGGCGTCCGGGTTCCACGATCCCACTGGGCGAGATCGACTACAGCCTCGTGACCGACGGCCTGGAGGCCGAACGCGAGCAGGGCATCACCATCGACGTGGCCTACCGCCACCTGATGCTGCCCAGCCGCCGCCGGGCGATCCTCGCCGACGCCCCCGGGCACGAGCAGTACACCAGGAACATGGCGGTGGCCGCCTCGACCGCCGACGTGGGCATCCTGCTCATCGACGCCATGCGCGGGACGAAGCGGCAGACCCACCGCCACCTCACGGTGTGCGGCCTGATGGGTGTTCGCCACGTGGTGCTCGCGGTGAACAAACTCGACGGCGTCGCCTACGACAAGGGCATCTACGAGGAGCTCGTCGCAGAGGTGTCCGACACCGCCCGGCGCATGGAGATCCATTCGGTCATCCCGGTGCCCGTATCGGCGCTCGTGGGTGACAACGTCCTGGCCCACTCCCCCAACACGCCCTGGTACCACGGCCCGACCTTGCTCGACGCCCTGGACGCCGCGGACATCCCGGAGGAGAACGATGGCGACGTGCGGCTGCCGGTGCAGACGATCATCCGGGCCACGCACTTCCGCGGCTACGGCGGCCTGGTAGCGCAGGGCACCGTGCGGGCCGGCCAGCGCGTGACCGTGGCACAGTCCGGCCAGCAGGCGACCATCGTGAGGCTGCACGGGCTCAACGGCACCGAACCGTACGAACCCGAGCAGGTGGTGACCGGGGAGTCGGTGACCATCGAGCTCGACAAGGACATCGATATCGCCCGCGCCGACCTGCTGGTTACCGGGGAACCCCCGCAACTGGCCGACCGGTTCGCCGCCGACGTCGTGTGGATGAGCGACCAGCAGTTAGCCCACGGCCGGTCGTACACGCTGCGCAGCGGACCGCTCGAAGTGCCCGCGACGGTCACGAATGTCCGCCACCGGCTCGACGTCACCAACGGCAACACGATGGCCGCGCGGCTGCTCGAGATCAACGATGTCGGCCGTGTGGAGATCGCGACCTCCCGGCCGGTCAACCTCGAGGCCTACACCGAGTCCCGGGAGACCGGCGGGTTCATCCTCGTCGACCGCATGACCGGGGAGACGCTGGCGGCGGGCCTGACGCGATTCGCGCTGCGCCGGGCCACCAATGTCGTGCCCCACCACTTCGAGGTCGACCGTGCGGCCCGGCAGGTGCTCAACGGTCACCCGGCGAAGGTTCTGTGGCTCACGGGGTTCTCCGGATCGGGCAAGTCGACGATTGCCGACGCGGTGGAACGCAAACTGCACTCCCTGGGGATCCGGTCGTTCGTCCTCGATGGTGACAACCTGCGCAGCGGCCTGAACAAAGACCTCGGCTTCACCCCTGAGGACCGTGCGGAGAACGTGCGCCGGGTCGCGGAGGTCTCCCGGCTGATGTACGACGCCGGCCTGGTGGCCATCGTGGCGCTGGTTTCGCCGTTCCGCGCCGACCGGGAGGCGGCCCGGGCGCTGTTCGACGACGGCGAGTTCCTCGAAGCGTGGGTGGACACCCCGATCGAGGTGGCGATGGAGCGCGACACCAAGGGCCTGTATGCAAAGTCCAAGGCCGGTACGCTGCCCAACCTCACCGGTGTGGGACAGCAGTACGAGGTCCCCGAGGACGCCGAACTGCGCCTGTCGGGCACCGACCCGGTCGAGCAGAACGTGGAGACGATCCTCGAGGCACTGCTGCCGGACACCATCGCGTAGGCAACACGGCCCTCGGACCCGTAGCCTGACGGGTGGAGGTCCGCGCGTGGCACAGGCGTTCTACTCACTCGACGGCCCCCGACCGCTGTCGACCGGACAGCGGATCTGGATGGGGGCGCTGGTCGTCTGCTATGCCCTGATCGTGATCGCGGCATTCACCGCCGCCCCCGCGCAGTGGGAGCCGCTGCCCGCCATCGCGCTGGCGCACGCACTGCTGGCGGCGTTCATCTGCGGGGTGACGTCGCTGCTCATGGTGGGTCATGCCCGCAGCACCGGCCGCCGTGGCTACCTGATGGTCGCGGGCACCTTCGGCTACATGACCGGCGTGCTGCTGTTCTTCCCGCTGGTCTTCCCGGGCGCCGTCATCGGCGACGACCGCCTCCTCGGCAGCGTGCAGAGCGCGGTGGACCTGTACTACAGTTGGCACTTCGCCTTCCCCATCGGGATCGCAGTGTCGGCGTGGATGATCGACAACGACCGGCGCACCCACCGCCGGCCGAGCCTCACCCGCAAAGACATGTGGGGGGCGGCGCTGGCGCCCCTTGCCGGGATCCTGCTCACCGTCCTGCTGGCAACCCTCCCCCTGGATCCGCTGCCGGACCTCGTCGAATCCGACGGCACCAAGACGGCCGTGGCGTTGCTCCTCGATGCAGTGCTCATCGCGATCTGTGTGGGCTGCGTGGTCGTGACGCTGTACTGCTCGCGCAGCGGGGCGCTGATCGGCAGATGGCTCACCGCGCTGGCCCTGCTGACTCTCGGCGAGGCGATCGTCAACCTGAACGCCGTGGACCGCTTCTCCGCCGGCTGGTACCTCAGCCGGTTCCTGTGGCTGGTGGCCTGCGCGGCGCTGCTGGTGGCCCTGATCTGGAACCTCAACCGCATCGACCGCGTGAACAGCGAGTTGGCCAGCCTCGACTCGCTCACCGGCTGCGAGTCGAGGATCAGCCTGCTCGATGCCACCCACCGGGAGATCGCCCGCGTCCGCGAGGCTGGCGGGCAGGTGGCGCTGCTGTGGATCGATCTCGACGGGTTCAAGGGCGTCAACGACCAACTGGGCCATCATCTGGGGGATGCGGTACTGCGCCGGGTCGTCGAGCGGCTCGCCCAGCAGGTGCGTCGTGGCGACCGGGTGGGCCGCCTAGGCGGAGACGAGTTCGGGGTCCTGCTGTGCGACGACGTCGAGGCCACCCGCATCACGGCGGTGGCCGATCGGCTTCTGGCCGCGGTCCGGGAACCGATCCGGGCCGGCGACGCCATCGTCCACGTCACAGCCGCCATCGGGGTGGCGACCGCCCCCGAGGACGCAACTGAGGCCGATGATCTGCTGCTGTGCGCGGACCTCGCGATGTACGCGGCCAAGAGCCTCGGCGGTGACCGGTACGAGCGGTTCAACGAGTCCATCGGAGTACAGGCCGTCTCGAAAGCGAGGATGCGCCACGAACTGTCGGGCGCGCTGCGGCACGGCGAGTTCTGCCTGTACTACCAGCCGATCTTCGAGGCCGACGGCGGGCGGATGGCCGGTGTGGAGGTGCTGGTGCGCTGGCTGCAGGACGGCGTGGCGGTGACCGCCGGGGACTTCATCACGTTCGCCGAGCGATCCGGGCAGATCGTCAGCCTGGGCCGGATCGTCGTGCGGCAATTGAGTCAGGAACTCCCCCGCTGGTTGGAGGCCCAGCAGTCGGACTTCTTCGTCGCGATGAACCTGTCGGCCCGGGAGTTGGCTGAGGACTCGCTGGTGAGAGAGATCCTCGATGGCCCATTGGCCCAGCACGCCTCACAACTGGTCGTGGAGGTGACGGAGTCCTTGGAACTGCAGGAGAACTCCGGGGCGGAAGCCAATCTCAACCGCCTGCGGGCTGCGGGGATGAGGATCGCCATCGACGACTTCGGTGCCGGGTTCAGCAACTTCACCCGACTGGAGCACCTCCAACCGTCGCTGATCAAGGTGGACCGCAGCCTGGTCCGGCGTGCCGGCAGCGAGCAGGAGGGCGGAGTTGCGTTCCTCACGGCGGCCACGAGTGTGGCGGCGTCCCTGAACTGCGACGTGGTCGCCGAAGGTGTCCAGACGCAGGCGGAGGCGCAGGTGGTGAAACTGCTGGGCGTTCGCTACGTGCAGGGTTTCCGGTACGCCGAGCCCGGACCGATCGAGGTGTACCTCGATGCATCGGCCGAGCCCTGGACCTGAGGTCTACCGCGGTCCCGGCGCGTAGATGGCCCCCGGCGTGCCAGCTGCGATGTCGTCGATGTCGATGATCTGCTTGCCCAACGGTGCCAGCGCGATGGGGATCATCTTGAACGAGCCGATCCCCCACGGGATGCCGATGATGGTGATGCACAGGACCACCCCGGTCACGGCGTGCGCGATCGCCACCCACAGCCCCGCGAAGACGAACCAGAGCACGTTGGCGATGCAAGTGCCGGGGATCTTGTCGGCCTTGGGCACCACGGCCCGGCCGAACGGCCACAGTGCGTAGTTGGCCATCCGGAACGCCCCGATCGCCCACGGGATGGTGATGATGAAGATCAGCATGATCACCCCGGCGGCCGCATAAGTCAGGGCCAGCCAGATGCCGGCGAGGAGCAGCCACAGGATGTTGCCGATCGTGCGCATGTGATGAGCCTACCGAGACCACAAGTGGGCGATGTGGAGCGGAGCAGGGCCCGATCCGCCCACTTGTGGGCCGGGAATGCCCGGTATCGCCTGATTCGGGTCGGGATTCCACGCCACAACTGGGCGATGGAGGGGGCCCCGCGCCCAGTTGTGGTGGGAGCGGAGTCCAGCGGTTACCGGTTGGGTGGATGAGCCCCACGCACCACAAGTGGGCGATGTGGAGCGGTTCAGGGCCGGATCCGCCCACTTGTGGGCCGGGAATGCCCGGTATCGCCTGATTCGGGGCGGGATTCCACGCCACAACTGGGCGACAGAAAGAGGTCCCGCGCCCAGTTGTGGTGGAACTACTTCCGGACGGCGTCCAGCAGCATGACCGCGACGTCCTTCACCTGGACGTTCTCGCCGGCTGCACCCTCGGACTGCCGCGCGGTCACGCCGTCGCTGAGCATCACGTTGCAGAACGGGCAACCGACAGCAACCGTGGTGGCGCCGGTCCCCAGCGCCTCGTCGGTGCGGTTCATGTTCACCCGGGTGCCGAGGGTCTCCTCCATCCACATGCGGGCCCCGCCGGCGCCGCAGCAGAAGGACCGCTCAGCACTGCGCTCCATCTCGACGATCGTCACGCCGGGGACTCCGGCCACGAGTTCACGCGGCGGCACGTAGATCTTGTTGTGCCGACCGAGGTAGCAGGGGTCGTGGTAGGTGACCTTCTCGTTGACGTGCTGGACCGGGGTCAGCCGTCCGTCGTTGACGAGTTTGGCCAGCAGCTGCGTGTGGTGCACCACCTCGTAGTCCCCGCCGACCTGCGGGTACTCGCGGCCGATCGTGTTGAGGCAGTGCGGGCAGGTGACCACGATCTTGCGCGCCTTGATCTCGTTGAGCATCTCGACGTTCTGCATCGCCTGCATCTGGAACAGGAACTCGTTGCCCGCGCGGCGCACCGGGTCGCCGGTGCAGGTCTCACCCTCGCCGAGGACCATGTACTTCACGCCGGCCTCGTTGAGCAACTCCGCAACGGCCTTGGTGGTGGCCTTGGCGCGGTCCTCGTAGGCGCCGGCGCAGCCGACCCAGAAGAGGTACTCGACGTCGGCCGGGATCTCCTCCTCGCCCTCGGCACCGAACACCGGGACCTCGAAGTCGACCTCCTCGATCCAGGCGTTGCGCAGCGAGGTGTTCATGCCCCACGGGTTGCCCTTCTGCTCGACGTTCTTGAACAGACCGCCGAGCTCGGCCGGGAACTCCGACTCGATCATCACCTGGTTGCGGCGCATGTCCACGAAGTGGTCGATGTGCTCGATGTCCACGGGGCACTGCTCGACACAGGCGCCGCAAGTGGTGCAACTCCACAGCGCGTCAGTGTCGATGACCGGACCCTCGTGGCTGCGGTGACCGGCGGCGTCGTAACCGTCCGTCTCCCGGTGCTCATCGAAGTCGCGCTCGCCGACCAGCGGGCGCTGGACCTCGGTGGCGACCTTGTCGCCGACCTTGACGAGGACCTCCTCGTTGCGCTCACCCATCTCGTCGGGGGTGCCGGCGGTGGCCAGCAGGTACGGGGCGGAGGCGAACAGGTGGTCGCGCAGGTCCATGATCATCAACTTGGGCGACAGGGGCTTGCCGGTGTTCCAGGCCGGGCATTGGCTCTGGCAGCGCCCGCACTCGGTGCAGGTGGCCATGTCGAGCATGCCCTTCCAGGTGAAGTCGTCGATGCGCCCGCGGCCGAAGGTGGCATCGTCAGCGGGGTCCTCGAAATCGATCTTCTCCGTGCCGGAGTACATCGGCAGCAGCGGCCCGAGGGCGTTCGGCTGCCGCTTCGCGCCGACGTTGATGGGAGCCAGGAAGATGTGCAGGTGCTTGCTGTAGAGCACAAGTACGAGGAATCCGAAGATGATGGCCAGGTTCACGAGCAGGAAGACCGTCTCGAGCCATTCGTTGGCAGCCAGGCCCAGCGGGTGGAGCAAGCCGGCCAGCCACTCGGTGGCGAAGGCGCCGCCGGAGGCGTGGAACGGGAACGCCTGGACGTATTCACCCTCCTCCAGGGTGTACTCCGCGACGTTGTACTGCGCAGCGCGCGCCACCCACAGCGTCCAGACGACGTTGAAGATCATGAACAGCACGAGCCAGGCGGCACCGGTGTGCGATCCGAAGAACCGGGAGGAGCGGCCCTGCTTCGCCGGCTGGGTGCGCAGCCGGATGATCGCGAAGATCACCAGGCCGACGATCACGAGAAGGATGAACAAGTCCTCGATGAACCCCACGACCGGCCACCGCCCGATGAACGGGATCGCGAAATCCTTGGCGATGAAGACCGCGCCGAGCGTCTCGATGATCGTCAGCACCAGGACGATGAATCCCCACATGGCGAAGACGTGCGCGGTGCCCGGGACCGTCCACTTGAGCAACTTCTTCTGCCCCAGCACCTCGGTGGCCTGGGTCTCCAGCGCGGCCGGGCGGCTCTCCGGTCGGCCGACCGTGGGCTGTCCCGAGCTGATCAGGCGGAACAGTGTCAATGCGCGGCGACCGGCGATGGCCACCACAGCGACGACCAGCAGCAGGCCGATGATGAGCCGGACAGTCATGTGATCCATAGGGACCTCCCAGTCTCATACTACTGGCGAGTAACTTGTTTTCCAGTCCGGGGATCGTCAGCGGGTGGCGGGTGCCACGTCCCGTTCGGAGGGCCCCGGGGCGCCGGGCAGGCGGAGGTCCTGCGGATGGGTGACCCACACCGGTGCCCGGAACAGCCACGCAGTCAGCGGCAGTGCGTGCAGCCACAGCGCGAGTCCGGCGACGCCGGCGGTGAGCACGAAGGGGAAGGCCAGTTGGGCCAGCGGATGGCTCACCGTCCACCCCGGCAGATACGAGGTGACGACGAACAACACGGGCCACTGCATCACGTAGACCGACAGCGTGCGGCCCCCGACGTAGCGGGCCCAGCGCGGTGCCCCGTGGCGGGTCACCAGAACTGCTAGGCCGACACCGAAGCCCAGCCAGAGCAGGCTCAGGGGCAGCAGTGACTGCCCCACCATCTCGGGGGATCGCAGGAACGCCAGGCCGGCGCCGGCGGCGAGCGCCCCGAGCGCGCTGACGTGCTGTGGCGTGGCCCTCTCTGCCGCAGTTGCGACGAGGTCCTTGAAGTAGACGCCCACCAGGAAGAAGCCGAGGTTCATGGCCATGGACGTGAAGAGCGTGCCAGGAATGAGTTGTCCGAGCAGTTCATCGGTCACGGGGCGCAAGATGTTCGGCAGCACGGCGACCACCACCACGAGCCACGCGGGCTGGTTGCGCAGCAGGCGCGCGATAACGAAGAAGAGAGCCATCGCGTAGAGGTACCAGAAGCCGGACCTGGCCATCAGGATCGATCCGACGGGGTCCTGGACCGTCACGCCGAACAGCCCGATGAAGCCGAAGTACAGCACCATCCACAGCACGTAGAGGTAGAGCATGCCCGTCGTGCGGTTCGTGGACGCCGACCAGGGCCGCCGCACGGCTGAGGCGGCCAGCATCCCGGAGACCAGGAAGAACACCGGCATGCGCAGCGGCTCGACGAGGTGGTTGAGCGTTTGCAGAGTGGTGACGACCGCACCGGTGCCACCGAGGTCGACGACGGTGTTCGAGGCGTGCATGAAGACGACCAGCAGCACGGAGACGGCCTTCACCAGGTCGATCCATTCGATACGGCGGGCCACGTACCCATGCTCACCGACCGCGCGGCTCGTCAAACGTGACGTTGGACACGTGCCCGCGTCACAAGGCGTGCACGTGCCCCCCGGTTCTAGGGTGAGCACCATGGCCAAGGATCACCAGCCCCGACTGAAGAACAAGGTCTATGAGGCGGAGTTGTTCCGCCTGCAGGCGGAACTGGTGAAGTTGCAGGAGTGGATCAAGTCCACCGGCACCCGCCTGGTCATCATCTTCGAAGGCCGGGACGCCGCCGGCAAGGGCGGTTCCATCAAACGGATCACGGCCTACCTGAACCCCCGCACCGCGCGCATCGTGGCCCTGCCGGCGCCCACGGAGCGGGAGAAGACCCAGTGGTACTTCCAGCGTTATGTCCCGCACCTGCCGGCCGCCGGGGAGATCGCACTGTTCGACCGCTCCTGGTACAACCGGTCCGGCGTGGAGCGGGTCATGGGTTTCTGCACGCTGGAGGAGTACCGGCGGTTCCTGCATCAGGCGCCGATCTTCGAGCGGTTGCTGGTCGAGGACGGCATCGTGCTGCGTAAGTACTGGTTCAGCGTCAGCGACGAGGAGCAGCAGCGCCGGTTCCAGTCCCGGGTGAAGGACCCGATGCGCCGCTGGAAACTCAGCCCCATGGATCTGGAGTCCATCACCCGCTGGGAGGAGTACAGCCGCGCCAAGGACGAGATGATGGTGCACACGGACATCCCCGAGGCGCCTTGGTACGTGGTGGAGAGCGACAACAAGAAGGCCGCCCGGCTCAACGTGATGAACCACCTGCTGTCATCGATGCCCTATGAGGACGTCACGGTGCCGCCGCTCAAACTGCCCGACCGGCCCGCATCGCGCGGCTACATGCGGCCCCCCAAGGACACCCAGACCCACGTGCCGGACTTCGCTGCGAGGCTGCTCGGCTGACCTGCTCGCGCGGGCCGCTCACCCCTCGTCACAGGTGTCGAGCAGCGTGGTTTCCGGGAACGGCTAGCCTGTCACTGTGAAATCGCCGGTCTCCCCGTGGCGCTGGGTGCGCGCGTGGGTGCTCGGCGGGTCGGCCGTGGGCCTGTCAGCGGGCGGGCACGTCATCGGCGGCGGCCACGCCGAACCGGTCCTGATCATCCTGCTCATGGTGGCGGCCGTGCTCGCGGCGTACGGATGGTTGCGCAGTGAACGGAGCCTGCTGGCCATTCTCGCGGCCGTTGCGGTGGTGCAGGTCGGCGCCCATGTGGTGCTCAGCGCCGGTCATGCCCACGCGGGCTCGACGGCCATGACCGTGGCCCATTTTGGGGCCGGCATCGTGCTGGCGGTGCTGCTGCGGAACGGCGAATCGCGGATCTTCGCCGCGGCCCGCCGGCGCTACCTGCAGTGGCTGATCACCGTGCGCACCGCATTGGCCGGCCTGCCGGCTCGCCGCCCCGTCGCGGCCGGCGTCGCAGTGCTGGTCAGCGGGGCGCTGCGGACCGGTATCCACAGCAATGCGCAGGGTCGGGCTCCGCCTGTCGCAGCCTTCTGCTGACCTGTTCACATCGTTCCTGATTCGGAGTCCCCATGCCTGCGCCCTTCCGGCGCCTGTGGGCGTTGCTCGCCATGGCCTTGCTGGCTGTGACTGCTGTGACGCCTGCTGTCGCCCACACCGACCTTGTTTCCAGCGACCCCGCCGACGGCCAGACCCTGTCGGCACCGCCGGAGCAGTTGACCCTGCGTTTCGGCGAGGACATCCTCGACGGTGGCGCCAGGGTGGTTGCCGAAGACGACCGTGGTGCCAAGGTGGCTCTCGGCCCGGTGCAGGTGGCCGGCCCGGACCTGATCGCCACGTGGCCGCAGACAGCCGCTGCCGGGAAGTACACCGTGGCCTGGCGGGCGGTGTCCGACGACGGTCACCCACTGGAGGGCACCTTCGCGTTCACGGTGACGTCCGCGGACGAATCCCCGACCCCTGACATCCCCACCGCCGACCCGAGTCCGGTCGCCGACGACCAAGCGCAGGGCACAGGGGTGAACCTCGCGGTGCCCGGGCTGTTCGTGATCGGGCTCGTCGCAGTGGGGCTCATCGTCTGGCGGTCGCGTGCCGACTGACACTCGCCGCCGGCCCCGCGCCAGCAGCCAGGCGCGGTGGGTCCTGCCTGCCGTGATCGCGCTGGTCGGTGGGCTGCTCGTCGGGCTGGTGGTGGGCGGCGGGGCGTCCGAACCGGTTGCCGCCGAGATCGCCGGTCCTGGCCCGCTGGTCAGTTGGGGTCTGCCGATTCTGCGGCTCATCGCGACGCTGGCCGCGATCCTCACCGTCGGTCTGCTGGTCTATGCGGCGGTGGTCGGGCCGCAGGGCCGCAAGGGGGTGCTGTCCCCGGTGGGCCGCGGCGACGTGCTGCGTGCAGCGTGGTCCGCAAGCATCTGGTCCCTGGCGAGCCTGCTCACGGCGGCATGGTCGCTGGCCTGGGCCCTCGGCCTCCCGCTGTCGCAGACCCTCACCCCGGATGTGGTCCGGACCTACGCCTGGGATGTCGACTCCGTGCGTGCCCTCCTGCTCGTGGCGCTCATCGCTGCGGTCATCGCGGTGACGTGCGTCTTCACAGCGACGGTGACAGGAGCGGGGGCGTCGCTGGCCGGTGCCCTGGTCGGCGTCGCGCTACCCGCCTTGACCGGTCACGCCTCATCGTTGGGGTCCCACGGCGTGGCGATGACCTCGGACGTGGTCCACGCCCTGGCCGTTTCCATGTGGGTCGGGGGGTTGCTCGTCCTGGTCTCCCACGCCGTGCGCGACGACCCGGGGACGCTGCGCGCCGTACCAGTGTTCCGCACGGTGGCCACGTGGTCGGTGGCGTTCCTCGCGCTGTCCGGGGCAGGGGCTGCGTTCGCCCGGATGAACTCCGTCAGCGAACTCTGGAGCACGTCCTTCGGCATCCTGATCTCGCTGAAGATCCTCCTGCTGGGCGCGTTGCTGATCACCGCGCGCACGGTGCAGGCCAAGGTCCTCGGCTCCGGCGTCGGTGCCCGCCAGGCGCTCATGCGCTTCGCCGGGATCGAGGCCCTTCTGATGGCCGCGGCCGTCGGCATCGGAGTGGCGCTCACACAGACCGCCTATCCCCGCTACGAGGTCCAGTACGCGACCAATGCCGAGACGCTGCTCGGCCAGGCTTTCCCGCCGCCGCCCACCGCGGCGAAGGTGTTCCTCGGCTGGCAACTCGAGCCCTTGTTCCTGGGGCTTGCCGTCCTCGGGATCGGCCTGTACGTGGGTGGCGTGATCCGCCTGCGCCGCCGGGGGGACTCATGGCCGTGGATCCAGACCGTCGCCTGGGTGCTGGGGTGGCTGTTCATCGTGTGGGCCACCAACGCCGGGGTGGCAACCTACGCGCTGGTGAGCCTGAAGTGGCACATGGTCTCGCACATGGTCATGTCGATGGTGGCACCCATCCTGCTCGCGATGGCCGCCCCCATGACACTCGCGCTGCGCGCGCTGCCGGTGTCCAGCGGTGGCCGCCGGGGGTCGCGCGAGTGGCTGGTGTGGGCCATGCACACATCAGTGGCCCGCTTCGTCACCCACCCGCTGTGGGCCTTGTTCGTGTTCACGATCGGCCTTTACGGGCTGTACTACACGCCGCTGTTCAGCTGGCTCATGTCCAGCCACGTCGGCCACATGGCGATGCAACTGCACTTCATCGCCTCGGGCTACCTCTTCGCCTGGGTCGTGATCCAGACCGACCCGTTGCCCCGCAACCTCCCGCACTGGCAACGGCTGCTGCTGGCCATCGTCGCCACCATCCTCCACTCCTTCTTCGCCGTGCCGATCATGATGAGCGACACCGCGTTCGGCGCCCAGTGGTACACGCAGGTGCAGCCACCGTGGATGGTCGACCTGCTGACAGACTCGCGTGAGGCCGGCGCCATCGCCTGGGGGATCACCGAGATCCCGACGTTGCTGCTCGTGGTGGCGGTGGCGGTCCAGTGGGCCCGCGATGACACCCGCGAAGCCACCCGTCGCGACCGTCGTACCGACCGGGACGGCGACGTCGAACTCGCCGAATACAACGAACGGCTGCGCCGACTGGCTGAGAGGGATGCGCGATGAGACGACTCCTGGCCGCCGCCGTCACCGCTGCCGCACTGGTCCTGGCCGGCTGCTCCTCGGAGTCCGAGGGACCGGCCGCGGTGGTCGTGGTGCCCAGCAACACCAGCGGGTTCCTGGGGACCACGCTCGACCAACCCCTGCCCAAACCCGATGTCACGCTGACCGCCACGCGCGGTGAGAAGTTCAACGTGGCGCGGGACACCAAGGGCGAAGTGACCGCCCTGTACATCGGGTACACCCACTGCCCCGACGTCTGCCCGACCACCATGGCCGACCTGAGCGTCGCCATGAACTCGCTGCCCCCGGACGTGGCCGAGAACGTGAAGGTCGTGTTCATCACGACCGACCCCGGCCGGGACACGTCCAAGGCGATCGGCAGATGGCTGAACTCCTTCGCCTGGGATGGCATCACCGGGCTGACTGGTCCGTTCCCCGACATCAAGAAGGCCGCCGATTCGGTGGGGATCTTCATCGATCCGCCGGTGAAGAATCCTGACGGCACGATCACCGTCGAACACGGCGCGCAGGTGATCCTTTTCGGCAAGGACGACCAGTCCGACCTCATCTTCACGTCCGGATTCGATGCGGCCGACGTCGCTCACGACCTGCAACGACTCGAAGCGCAGTGAAAACACGAGAGGAACAATGATGCGAAAGACGATCATGGTGCTGGCCGCCACCGGTGCCGTGGCGCTGGCGGGCTGCTCGAGCGGTTCGAGCGACACGCAGTCCAGTGCCCCTCCGGCGGGCGCGACCATCACCGTCACCGACGCCTACATCCCGCAGCCGGCATCGAACACCTCGGCGATGTTCGGAACCGTGGCCAACTCCGGTGCGGAGTCCGTGAAGATCACAGGGGGTTCTGCTCCGGACGTCGCGATGGTCCAGGTCCACGAGTTCGTGAAGCAGGGGAACACCGAGGTCATGCAGGAGGTTCCGGGGGGCCTCGAGATTCCTGCCGGCGGCAGCGTCGAACTCAAGCCGGGCAGTTATCACGTGATGCTGATGGACGTCACCGCCGACTGGAAGGTCGGGGACGAGATCCCGGTCACGCTGAACCTGTCGAACGGTGACACCGTGCAGGTGACAGCACCCGTCGAAGCCCGGGAGGGGATGAACCCCGACGGCGCGACGGAGGATGAGGGTCCGATGGACATGAGCGGCTCGCCGTCGTCATGAGCGTCTCGCGCCGGACGGTCCTGGCCGGGGGCATCCTGGCCGGGACCGCCGCCGCGGTCGGCGGTGGCATCGTCTATGCCGAGCGGCAGTCGGCCGATGACGCCGAGCAGCCGGCGTTCTACGGGGAGCATCAAGCCGGAATCGCCACACCCGCGCAGGCCCGGGTCGAACTCGTCGCGCTGGACCTGACGACGGCAAAGGCTGCACAGGTCCGGGAGCTGTTCCGCATGTGGACCGCCCTGACGGCCGGACTCTTCGAGCAGACTGCGGACGCGGACCTCTTCGCGGTCCCGGCCAGGCTGACCGCCACCTGGGGCATCGGGCCGGGCTTCCTGCCCGGTCTGGGTCTCCAGCGCCTCCAGCCCGACGGGCTGGCCCCGCTGCCGGCGTTCAGCAAGGACCAGTTGCAGAGGCGCTGGACCGGCGGGGACATGTTCCTGCAGGTCGGCGCGGACGACGCCGTCGTGGCTGCCACCGCAGCCCGGCACATGGTCGCTGCGGCCGCCGAGGTGGCGCGTGTGCGATGGTGGCAGCGCGGTTTCAGTTCGCCCACCCGGCGCAATCTCATGGGGCAGATCGACGGCACGGCGAACCTGCCCGCGGACGACGCGCTGTTCGACGAGGTGCTGTGGTCGGCCGACACCCAGCCCGAGTGGCTGCGAGGGGGCTCGTACCTGGCCCTGCGCCGGATCCGCATGGATCTCGACGCCTGGAACGAGCAACCGGTCGAGGCGCAGGAGGCCGTGATCGGGCGGTTCAAGGACACGGGTGCCCCGTTCAACGGCACGAAGGAGACCGACGCAGTGGACCTGTCGGCGCAGACCGCCCGGCGCGAACTGGTGGTCCCGTCGACGTCACACGTGCGCCTGTCCCATCCGGAGAACACCCACGGGGCGCGCATTCATCGGCGTTCGTTCTCCTACGACGACGGCTCCGATGGGGCTGGGCTGCTGTTCATGGCATGGCAGGCCGACCCGCGCACGGGATTCATACCGATCCAGGCCCGGCTGGACGTCGGCGATGCGCTGAACGCATTCACCGTGGCGCAAGGCAGCGCGCTGTTCGCGTGTTTCCCGGGCTGCGCCGAGGGTGGCTACGTCGGAGAGACCGTTTTGGAGGCGTGAGCGGGTCGGTGGCGTGGTCGTGGGCCAGCGTGGCAGTCTCGAGGGGTGCGCAGGGCGATGGCGGTGGCCGCATTGCTGCTCCTGACCGCCTGCAGTGGCCAGCCGTCGCCGCCGTCGGCCTCGCCGTCGGCCTCCACCAAGCGGACGCAGGAGTTCACCACCACCTTCACGCTGCGCACCCGCTCCTTCTACGTGGTGGGTCAGAACAATGAGAAGACGTTCGGATGGTCGCGCTACCGGGGGCGCACGCAGTTCCTCGGCGAGGCGTTCCGCGTCCAGATGCTGGTGGCCAGCGACTTCGTGCGGTCGAACGGCACGTTCGAAGGGTTCGTGAACCTCACCTCGGACAGCGGCGACATCGGCCTGCGGATCACCGGTGTCGCCCAGCCCGGTCCACAGGGCGACGGCTCGTCCTACTCGGGAGAGACCGAGGTGATCGGCGGGACGCAGACGTATGCCACCCTTGCTGGTAGGGGCCGTTTCACCGGCCAGCGGACCGGCGGGACCGGCACCCCGATCGACGTGGTTGTCACGCTGGAACTGATCAACCCGAGTGAGGAGCGGTGATGCAGGACGATGCAGACCCCCGTCCCATCCGTGGCGGCGCCTTCGACTTCCGGGGTCCGGCCATCCCCGAGTACGCCCCGGAACATGACCAGGAGCCGGATCCCGGCGAGGTGGTGTGGGCGTGGGTCCCATTCGAGGAGGACCCCAGCCAGGGCAAGGACCGGCCGCTGGCCATCGTGGGCCGGGCGGTGGACAAGCCCGCGGATCTTGTGTGCTTCCTGCTGTCCAGCAAGGACCGGTCCGGCGATGAGCAGTGGGTGCCCATCGGGTCGGGGGAGTGGGACGACGAGCACCGGCCGTCCTGGGCCAATGTCTCGCGACCGCTGGCCGTGACCCCGAACTCCGTGCGCCGCGAAGGGGGCAACCTGTCGCGCGAACAGTTCGACGCGGTCGTGGAGGCCGCCCGCCGGCGGTTCCCGCCGCACCCCTGACCGCCGGCAGGTCGTCGGACTGCTCGCGGTTCGCCGGCGTCCATCATTGGCCAGGTCTGGGTAACCTGAGCCAATTGAGTTGTCTGTGCTCACCCAACTCCGTGCGAGGGTACATACGGAGCCGCACCCGTACCTACAGGATCGACCAGGCCTGGGTGAGCACGGAGCGCAGGATCTGCTCGACCTCGTCGAAGTGCGGCTGGTCGCAGATCAACGGCGGAGCCAACTGGATGACGGGGTCCCCGCGATCGTCGGCCCGGCAGTACAAACCGCTGTCGAACAGGGCCTTCGACAGGAACCCGCGCAGCAGGCGCTCGGAGTCATCGGGCGTGAACGTTTCGCGTGTGGTCTTGTCCTTGACCAGTTCGATGCCGTAGAAGTATCCGGCCCCGCGCACGTCCCCGACGATGGGCAGGTCGTGCAGTTTCTGCAGCGTGGCGCGGAACCCGTCCTCACTGTCCCGCACGTGCGCCATGATGTGTTCGGACTCCATGAGGTCGAGGTTCGCCAGCGCGACCGCGGCGCCCACCGGGTGCCCGCCCCAGGTGTAACCGTGCAGGAACGTGTTGCGGCCGTGCGCGAACGGTTCGAACAACCTGTCGTGCACGATCATTGCGCCCATGGGCGCGTACCCCGAGGTCATGCCCTTTGCACAGGTGATGATGTCGGGCTGGACCCCGAACCGGTTCATGGCGAAGAAGTCGCCGATCCGGCCGAACGCCGTGATGGTCTCGTCGGCGACGAACAGGACGTCGTAGGTGTCGCAGATCTCCCGGACCCGTTCCAGGTAGCCAGGCGGGGGTGGGAAGCACCCGCCGGAGTTCTGGACCGGCTCGAGGAACACCGCCGCCACCGAGTCGGGCCCCTCCATCTCGATGGCCGCTTCGATCTGATCAGCGGCCCAGCGGCCGAACGCGGCCTCATCGTCGGCGTGTACCGGTGCCCGGTAGAAGTTCGTGTTCGGTACCTTGTGCGCACCGGGGACCAGCGGTTCGAAGGGGTGCTTGGCGGCCGGGATGCCCGTGATGCTCAGCGCCCCCTGCGGGGTGCCGTGGTACGCCACTGACCGGCTGATGACCTTGTACTTGTTGGGCTTGCCGGTGATCTGGAAGTACTGCTTGGCCAGCTTCCACGCCGACTCCACGGCCTCCCCGCCACCGCTGGTGAAGAACACGCGGTTCAGGTCGGCGGGGGCCAGAGTCGCCAGGCGCTCCGCCAGTTCGATCGCCGGCGGGTTCGCGTAGGACCAGATGGGGAAATGGCCGAGCGTGCCGGCCTGCTCGGCGGCAGCCCTGGCGATCTCCTCGCGACCGTGGCCCATCATCACGGTGAACAGGCCGGCTAGCCCGTCGAAGTAGCGCTTGCCCTGGTCGTCCCAGATGTACGCGCCCTCGCCGCGCACGATGACCGGCACGTGCTCGCCGTGGGAGTAGGTGGAGTGCCGGGTGAAGTGCATCCAGAGGTGGCGCCGGGCCTTCTCAGCCAGCGGGTCCGCCCCGCTCTCGGTCACCAGTTGCGGGGTGCTGGTCATTTCACGCCCCACTGGTAGGTCTGCTTGTGGATCTTGAAGTACATGTAGGTCTGCGCCGAGCGCACGCCGTCGACTGCCCGCACGTGGTTCAGCAGTCGGTAGAGGTGCTGGTCATCGGTGGCGAACACCTCCGCGAGCAGGTCGATCCCGCCGGCCGTCGAGACGAGGTAGTCGACCTCGGGGATTGCCGCGATCAGGCGGGCAGCGTCCTGGACGTCACCGTCGACCTGGATGGCGATCATGGCTGCCCGGGGATAGCCCATCTGGATCTGGTCGGTCACCGCCACGATCTGGATCACCTCGGCGTCCAGAAGCCGGCGGACCCGCTGGCGCACCGCCGCCTCCGACAGGCCGACCTCCTTTGCGATGTCGGCGTAGGCGCGGCGGCCGTCCAGTTGCAGTAGCCGGATGATGGCGCGGCTGGTCTCGTCCAGGGTCATCTCACTCACCCTGCGATTCTCACTCACCTCCCGGAGCGGGGCAATGCTATTCGTACTTTGAGCCACCCAGAACGGCTGAATCCGTAGTAGAGGGTCCGAACAAGGGGGCGACAGGGCGCGTCACTGTGGGTAGGGTGGCAGCGATCGGACGTCGCAAAGAGGAGAAGTGATGCAGGTCAACAACGTCGTCAACGGGGTCGTGGCTCCCGGCCAGGGGGATGCCCAGGATCTCATCAACCCGACCACGGGTGAGGTCTTCGGCCAGGCGCCGGTGTCGTCGCAGGCTGATGTCGACGCCGCGGTGACGGCTGCCCGCGAGGCCTATCTCGTGTGGCGCGATGTCACCCCGTCCGTGCGGCAGAAGGCCATGCTGGCCATCGCCGACCTCGTCGAGGCCAACGCGGACGAACTCGTGGCGCTGGAATCGGAGAACACCGGCAAGCCGATCCCGGTCACCATGGCCGAGGAAGTCCCCCCGATGGTCGACCAGTTGCGCTTCTTCGCCGGCGCCGCTCGCGTGCTCGAGGGCCGCGCCGCCGGGGAGTACATGGAAGGCTTCACGTCGATGATCCGCCGCGAGCCGGTGGGTGTCATCGCCCAAGTGACGCCGTGGACCTACCCGCTGATGATGGCGGCCTGGAAGTTCGCGCCGGCCACCGCGCCCGGCAACGCGGTCGTGCTCAAGCCCTCGGACACCACCCCGGTGTCGACCGCCCGGCTGGCGCAGATGATCGCCGAGGCCGAGATCCTGCCGCCCGGGGTCTTCAACGTCATCACCGGCGACCGCGACACCGGCCGGGCGCTGGTGGCCCACCCCGGCATCGACATGGCCGCGATCACCGGCTCCGTGCGTGCCGGCATGCAGGTGGCCGAGGAAGCCTCCAGGATGGTCAAGCGCGTGCACCTCGAGCTCGGCGGCAAGGCCCCAGTGGTCGTGTTCGACGACGCCGATCCCGAGAAGGCGGCCGAATGGCTCGCCGTCGCGGGCTACTTCAACGCCGGCCAGGACTGCACCGCCGCCACCCGGGTGCTGGTGCAGGACGGGCTGCACGACGACTTCGTGGCCGCGCTGGCCGAGCAGGCCAAGAACACCGCCACCACGTTCGCCAACGGCCCCACCGATGAGGACGCGCTGGTGCCGCCGTTGAACAACCTCGCGCAGTTCGAGAAGGTCATGGGCTTCCTGGAGCGCAAGCCGGGCCACGCGAACATCGCTGCTGGTGGCAGTCGTGAGGGGGACCGCGGGTACTTCCTCGAGCCCACGGTCGTCGTGGACATGCAGCAGGACGACGAGATGATCCAGAACGAGATCTTCGGCCCGGTGATGACGGTGCAGCGCTTCGACGACGAGGCGAAGGCCATCGAGTGGGCCAACGGCGTCGACTACGGCCTGGCCAGTTCGGTCTGGACGGAGAATCACGGCCGCGCCCTGCGGATGGCCAAGGCACTGGACTTCGGGACGGTGTGGATCAACACCCACATCCCGCTCGTCGCCGAGATGCCGCACGGCGGGTACAAGAAGTCGGGCTACGGCAAGGACCTGTCGATGTACGGGTTCGAGGACTACACGCGCATCAAGCACGTGATGAGTTCCATCGAGCCGTGATGCTGCGCGCGGCCCCTCGCGCGGTTCATCGTCCAACCCTCGTCTCCACCTACGGTTTCAGGAGTGGATTGCGGGAATCGCTGCGAAAACCGTACCCTGGGGCCCATGCGCATCCTCATCATCGGCGCCGGCGGCGTCGGCTCGTCTGCGGCCCTCATCGCCGCGCGGCGTGGCTTCTACGAGCACGTCGTGATCGCCGATTACGACGGCCACCGAGCAACTGCGCTCGTGGCGCGCATCGGTGACCCCCGCTTCAGCGCTACCCAGATCGACGCCTCCGATGCCCAGGCGGTCGCCCAAGCCTGCCGTGAACACGCGATCACTCACGTGCTCAATGTCGTCGACCCGCGCTTCGTCATGAGCATCTTCGAAGGGGCTTTCCTGGCCGGGGCCGACTACTTGGACACGGCCATGAGCCTGTCCAGCAAGCATCCGGAGAAGCCCTACGAACTCACCGGGGTGAAGCTCGGCGACGACCAGTTCGCAATGGCCCAGGCGTGGGAGGCGAAGGATCGCCTCGCGCTGGTGGGCATCGGGGTGGAGCCCGGACTGGCGGACGTCTTCGCGCGTTACGCGGCCGACCACCTGTTCAGCGAGATCGATGAACTCGGCGTGCGCGACGCGTCCGACATCGTCGTGGACGGCTACGACTTCGCCCCCTCCTTCTCGATCTGGACGGTCATCGAGGAGTGCCTCAACCCGCCGGTGATCTGGGAGAAGGACAAGGGATGGTTCACCACCGAACCGTTCAGCGGCGCGGAGATCTTCGACTTCCCCGAGGGCATCGGTCCGGTGGAGTGCGTCAACGTCGAGCATGAGGAGGTCCTGCTCATGCCGCGGTGGGTGGACGCGAAGAAGGTGACCTTCAAGTTCGGCCTCGGCGACGAGTTCATCGAGGTGCTCAAGACCCTGCGCAAACTCGGCCTCGACCGCACCGAGAAGGTCAAGGTCCACCACCACGAGGTCAGCCCCCGCGATGTGGTTGCCGCGGTTCTTCCCGACCCGGCGACGCTCGGGGACCGGATGACCGGCAAGACCTGTGCCGGGCTGTTCGTCACCGGCACCGGAAAGGACGGCCAACCACGGGCCGTTTACCTGTACCACGTGTGCGACAACGAGTGGAGCATGAAGGAGTACGGCGCGCAGGCCGTCGTGTGGCAGACCGCGATGAACCCGGTGGTGGCACTGGAGCTGCTGTCCACGGGGGCATGGTCGGGTGCCGGCGTCCTGGGCCCGGAAGCAATGCCCAGTGAGCCGTTCCTGGAACTGCTCAAAGACGGCTATGGCCAGGAATGGAAGATGGAGGAACGCCCCGCATGACCGATGCATTCGGCCCCGACCTGCCCCAGAAGCGTGAGGTCGTCACGCAGATCCCCGGACCTAAGTCGCTGGCATTGGCGCAGCGGCGTAAGGCTGCCGTTTCTGCGGCCCTCGGTGCCGCCGTGCCCGTCTACGCCGACCGCGCCGGCGGAGGTGTGATCGTCGACGTCGATGGCAACTCCCTGATCGACCTGGGTGCTGGGATCGCCGTGGTCAACGTGGGCAACAGCGCCCCGAAGGTCGTCGCCGCCATGGACGAGCAGGCGCACAAACTGACCCACACGTGCTTCATGGTCGCCGGCTACGAGCCGTACATCGAGGTGTGCGAGCAGCTCAACCGGCTGACCCCGGGCGACCACGAGAAACACTCCGCGTTGTTCAACTCCGGGGCCGAGGCGGTCGAGAACGCGATCAAGGTTGCGCGTGCCTACACCGGCCGCAACTCCGTCGTCGCCGTCGAGCACGCCTACCACGGCCGCACGAACCTCACGATGGCGCTGACCGCGAAGAACATGCCGTACAAGCACAGCTTCGGACCGTTCGCCTCCGAGATCCACCGTGTGCCGACCTCGTACCCGCTGCGCGACGAACTCGATGGCCCGGCCGCCGCGCAGCGAGCGATCCTGCGCATCGAGTCCGAGGTGGGCGCGTCCAACCTCGCTGCGTTGATCATCGAGCCGATCCAGGGGGAGGGTGGCTTCATCGTCCCAGCGGAGGGCTTCCTGCCGGCATTGGCCGCGTGGTGCCAGGAGAACGGGGTGGTCTTCGTCGCCGACGAGATCCAGACCGGCTTCTGCCGCACCGGGGAATGGTTCGCCTGCGATCACGAGGGTGTCGTCCCGGACCTCATCACCACCGCCAAGGGCATCGCGGGCGGCATGCCGCTGGCCGCGGTGACCGGTCGCGCGCAGATCATGGACAGCGTCCATGTCGGCGGCCTGGGCGGCACCTACGGCGGCAACCCCGTCGCGTGCGCCGCGGCCATCGGTGCCATCGCAACCATGGCCGAGCAGGACCTGCCCCGCCGGGCCCGTGAGCTCGGGGCCATCATGATGGAGCGGTTGAACTCCTTGTCCGACAAGTTCGACATCATCGCCGAGGTCCGCGGCCGTGGGGCGATGATCGCCATCGAGTTCGCCGAGCCCGGCACCCTGGCGCCCCTGCCCGACCTGCCCAAGGCCCTGGCCGCCCGCTGCATCCAGGCGGGTGTGCTCATTCTGACCGCCGGTACATACGGCAACGTCATCCGCCTGCTGCCCCCGCTGGTGATCAGCGATGAGTTGCTGTCCGACGGTCTCGACGTCCTCGCCGACGCGCTGGCCGCCGAGGTGGGTGCATGAGTGAGGTGACGCCCTTCTGGGTGGCCGGCAAGCCCCGGGTCGGGAACGCCGTGCACGAGGTGCACAGCCCGTACGACGCAACGCTGGTCGGGCGTCATGCCGAACCGGCCGCCGAGGACGTCGACGAAGCGGTGCAGGCGGCCGTCGATGCCCAGCCCGCGGCGCTGGCCACCACCGCGGCCCAGCGCGCCGACGCGCTCATGCACGTCTCCAACCGCATCACCGAACGTGCCGAGGAGATCGCGCAACTCATCACCGCCGAGAACGGCAAGCCGCTGATGTGGTCACGGGTCGAGGTCACCCGCGGCGCCTCCACGTTCCGCTGGGCGGCCGAGGAGGCCCGCCGCTGGTCCGGGGAGATGCAGCGCCTGGACACTGATCCCACGTCCGCCGGGCGGATGGCCCTCATCCGCCGGTTCCCCAACGGTCCGGTGCTGGGGATCGCGCCCTTCAACTTCCCGCTGAACCTCGTGGCTCACAAGGTCGCCCCGGCGCTGGCGGTGGGGGCTCCGATCATCATCAAGCCCGCTCCGGCGACACCGCTGACCGCGCTGCTGCTCGGCGAGGTGCTGGCCGAGACGGACTTGCCCGCGGGTATGTGGTCGGTCCTGCCGCTGGCCAACGAGCAGACCGCCGCCCTGGTGTCCGACCCCCGGTTGCCGGTGGTGTCGTTCACCGGTTCGGAGACCGTCGGCTACCACATCCAGTCGGATCAGCCGACCAAGCACGTGGTGCTCGAACTCGGCGGGAATGCTGCGGCCGTCGTGCTGGCGGACTGGTCGAGCCCGGAGGACCTCGAGTGGGCGGCCACCCGGATCGCGACCTTCGGCAACTACCAGGCCGGGCAGTCCTGCGTCTCGGTGCAGCGGGTCCTGGTCGACGAATCGCTGTACGACCGGTTCATCCCGCTGCTGGTGGACAAGATGAACGCGCTGACGACCGGCGCTCCGACGCAGGAGGGGGTGCAGGTGGGCCCGGTCATCAATGAGGCGGCCGCCGAGCGCATCGCGTCCTGGATCGACGATGCCGTGGCCTCCGGCGCAACGCTGCTCGCCGGCGGGACCCGGGAGGGCACCACGATCGCCCCGACGCTGCTGGCCGACGCACCCCCGGAGGCCAGGGTCTCCTGTGAGGAGGTCTTCGGGCCGGTCATGACCGTGTCGCGCTTCGACGGCGTCGATGCGGCGCTGGCTGCGGTGAACGACTCGCGTTTCGGCTTGCAGGCGGGGATCTTCACCCGCGACTTGCAGGTCGCGTTCCGCGCGCACCGGGAACTGCTGGTGGGCGGGGTCGTGATCGGGGATGTGCCGTCGTTCCGCGCCGACCAGATGCCGTACGGGGGTGTGAAGGCTGCCGGGCTGGGGCGGGGGGGGCTGCGCGCAGCCATGACCGACCTCACCCACGACCGGGTCATGGTCCTCACCGGGCTGGACCTGTAGTCGTACAGGCTGCCACCGGCCGACCGGCGTGGCAGCCTGAGCATCATGACCGCCTCCCTGTCGGACCGCGCTGCGAGCGGCAAGGCCGCCCGCGCCCGCATCCCCCGTTCCAGCCATGCCATGTTCGAGCCCGCCACCGACCGGCCGGACCCGGTGACGCTGCTGGAATCGCAGGCCGCGACCCGGGTGCCGGAACTGGTGCCGATCCGCTACGGCCGGATGCTCGTCTCGCCCTTCACGTTCTTCCGGGGTGCGGCGCTGGTCATGGCCTCGGACCTTTCCCAGACGCCGGATTCCGGCCTGCGGGTGCAGGCCTGCGGGGATGCCCACCTGGCCAACTTCGGGGTGTTCGGCTCGCCCGAGCGCCGGCTGGTCTTCGACATCAACGACTTCGACGAGACCGCCCCGGGGCCCTGGGAGTGGGATGTCAAACGGCTGGTCACCAGTCTGGAGATCGCCGGACGGGCCAACGGACACGACGCCGACCAGCGGCGCCGGGTCGTGCTGGGTGCCACCGAGGCCTACCGCCTGGCGATGACGCGGTTCGCCCAGATGCGCAACCTGGACCTGTGGTACGCCCGGCTGGACTTCGAGGAGCAGTTCGAGCAGTTCCGCAGCACCCGTCCGGCGAAGGCCGTCAAACGCACCGAGAAGGCCATCGCCAAGGCCCGCACCCGCGATTCCATGCAGGCGTTGAGCAAGTTCACCGAGGTCGTCGACGGCCACCGCCGGATCATCCACCAGCCACCGCTGATCGCCCGTCTGCATGACCTCGCGACCACCCGGTTCGGTTTGTCCGCGGACGATGTCGAGCGGGAGATCCGCGACGTGATCAAGGGTTACCGCCGGACCTTGCCGACCGACCGCCGGCACCTGCTGGAGCAGTACGAGTACGTTGACGCCGCGCTGAAGGTCGTGGGCGTCGGCAGTGTGGGCACCCGCGCCTGGATCATGCTGATGCTGGGCCGCGACGACGACGACCCGTTGATCCTTCAGGCCAAAGAGGCTCAGGAGTCCGTTCTTGAGCGGTTCGTGGGGCGCAGTCGATTCCAGAACGCCGGTCAGCGGGTCGTTGCCGGTCAGAGGCTGATGCAGTCGGCCAGCGACATCTTTCTGGGCTGGCACCGCCTCACCGGCCCGGTCGACGGGCTGGTGCACGACTATTACGTACGGCAACTGCGGGACTGGAAGGGCTCGGCCGACGTCGACAACATCGACGCCTCCCGGTTGTTCATGTACGGGCGGATGTGCGCCTGGACGCTGGCCAAGGCCCACGCCCGGTCCGGGGACCGCATCGCCATCGCCGCGTACCTCGGTTCCGGCGAGGTCTTCGACAAGGCCATCGCAGCGTTCGCTGTGGCCTACGCGGAGCAGAACGAGCGGGACTACGCCGCGTTGCAGGCGGCCGCCGACAGCGGGCGGATCGAGGTGCTGTCGGGGCTCTAGAGGGTGGCGCAGACGGCGTCGCCCGACGTGCGGGTCACCGGTCCCAATGAGTTCACGGTGTCGAACGACGAGATGCCGATCTGGAAGGCGTCACCCTCGCGCGCCAGGCCGATGCTCCACCCGCCGCGGTTGCGGTCCTTGTACTCGGCGACCTGGGTGACCCACTTCGTGGCGCTGGAGAACTGCGGGTAGCGCACGAGCCAGGAGTCGCCGGTGGAGATCGCGACGGGGCCGCTGCCCGTGCGGCTCTCCCACTTGCCGTTGTCGCACAGTGTCACGGACTTCGGTTCGCCGTCCCCGCGGGTCCCGGTGAAGGTGTAGCCGGCCAGCGCCGTGCGGATGGTGGCGGCGTCCTTGCAGGTGCGGTGCTTGGTACGCAGGCGCTTGGCCTTGGCCTTCTGGCCCTTCTTTGCCGCCTTCTTGGCCTGCTTCTTCAACGGCGTACACGAGTCGGACGCCGCGGCGGTCGCCGGGCGGTCCTGAGCCACGGCTGGCGTGACTGCCGCCAACAGGCCCAGCAGGATCAGGGGCGGTGCGGTGCGGATCATGCGCATCTGGCCAGGCTAGGCGACCCTGCGCCAGGGGTCCAGGGGCGCATACCTATTCGTGACCGGAGGATACTGGGAGCACCTACTCGTTGGGGGGTAACCATGAGGAAAGTCGTAGCCCTTCTGGCCGCCGTGATGGCGGCGCTGGCACTGGCCGGCTGCAGTTCGGGTTCCGAACCACGCACCGATCCCTTCGTCGGCCAGTGGGAGTCCACAGGCGGCGAGCAGATCCAGATGACGGTGGATCCGCCGGCCGACGGCGTGTACACGGTTCGGATCGTCGGTGGCACGGTCGATCTGACCCTGGATGCCACGGAGACCGGGGACCAGGTCTACGAGGCGAAGCCGTCCACCACCGTGTGGACCTTCCGCATGGTCGATGACGATCTGCTCAACGCCACCGCTGCTCCGAAGGGTCAGGCGTCCGCGACCACGAGCTTCAAGCGCATCGGCGGCTGAGTCCGGTTCTCGCGGCAGGTTCTTCCGCCGCATCGGGAGCGATCGTCGTCTCTCCCGCCCGGGGGTCGGAGGGCGTCACCCCAGGGCCGCGGCCAGGTCACCCCTCGGCGCCACCGACACCCGGGTGAGCCCCAGCCATTCGGCCAGCCGCTGTAACTCAGAGCCGAGTGCAGCACCGGTGTGGCCAGGGGCGCCGGGTTCGGCCCACGCGCCTCGCACCAGCAACGTGCCCGTGGCCCGCTCCGCCTTGAGGTCCGTGCGGGCGACGAGCCGGCCGTCCAGCAAGAACGGCAGCGCGTAGTACCCGTACTGACGTTTCGGCTGCGGGGTGTAGATCTCCACCCGGTAGTGGAAACCGAACAGTCGGTGCACGCGCTGCCGGTCCCACAACAGGGGGTCGAAGGGCGCCAGCAGGGCCGTGCCTCGGTCCATGCGCGGAACGATGAGGTCTGAGTCGGCATACCCGGGCCGCCCATCCACCGAGACCTCCTTGATGGCCCCCGCGGCCAGCGCCTCGCGGATCCCCAGGTCGGTGATGGCCGGGGTTGCCCTGAAGTAGTCCCGGATAGTGCGCCGGTCTGCCACG
This sequence comes from Micrococcales bacterium, assembly GCA_016703125.1. Taxonomy (NCBI): domain Bacteria; kingdom Bacillati; phylum Actinomycetota; class Actinomycetes; order Micrococcales; species Micrococcales bacterium. The sequence goes on from JADJCR010000008.1 coordinate 37,550, forward strand.
CCACAGGCCCGCACCGAGCGGATGACCAGCTGCTGCGCCGCCCACGTGTCCTCCACCGCTGGTATGCCGCCGGGGATGTAGATGCGCTCGAACGCATTGTTGCGCCCCTTGGTCGACAGGTCGCCCGACCAGAACAGGGCCTCGCACGCGCCCTTGATCACCGACCAGTTCCAGCCCCACTCCGAGCGCTCCCGCGGATGGTCGGCCTCCAGCCGCCGCTCTATGTCGCGAGCTGTCCCCGGGGCGGCGCGGACTTCGGCCAGGACCTCCTCGAGCAGCCCAGGGAACTCCACGGCCACACGCCGGACCTTGCCCCACGCGTCGTCGTGCCATGCCCGCATCCGCCAGGCGAAAAGGGCCCGGTCCGGCACGGTCAGCAGGCTCGCTTCATGCGCCCAGTACTCGGTGGTCCCGGGGGAGGCGAACAAGCGGTCGACGGCGTGGCGCGGACAGTCCAGCCGGGAGAAGAACGGCAAGTAGTGAGCGCGAGCCAGCACGTTGACGCTGTCGATCTGCACGGCGCCGAGGTGACGCAGCAGGGCCAGCGGCGCCCCGCGGCCACGCCGATCCAGTCGCTGTGCGCGCACTGAGGCACGGCGGGCCTGGTCCAGCGTGAGGTGACGGGGCATCGTCGGCCAACCTACCGGTCGGCGACGCCCCGCACGACCCTCAGCGTGTGAACGCCACCAGGTGGCGCTGGCTGCCGCGCAACAGGTTGCTGTAGACCCGCGTCACGTTGCGTTGATCCGCTGCGGCGATGGCGTCCCTGAGATCCGCGATGTCCTGGCGCTCAATGGTCGCGCCGACGTCCATGGCCATCTGCAGGGTGGTCGCCTGCCCCAGCAGGTCCTGGTACAACTGCCGGGTCGCCGGGGTCGCGAACTCCCCCTCGGCCAGACCCGCTGTCGGGTCGGCCACGCCGTAGCGTGCCATCAGCTTGCGCAGGGCCGCCAGGTGCCGGGACTCGCTGTTCGCGATCCTCTCGAAGATCACCCCGCCGTAGCTCTCGTCGAGCGCGACGTACACGTCGTGGGCGAGCTTCTCCTCTTCGGCCATGGCCTGCAGAGTCGTCACGCCGGTGGTGCTCAGAGTGCCGGCCGAGGTGTTGCGGGTGCAGTCCGCAGCCCGCTTGTGAACCGCGGCCTTGCGGTGCTGCTGTCCCTTGCCCTGGTTGCCACCGGGGGCCGCCATGGCCGCGGTCGGGAATGTCGCGATGAGCGCTGCCGAGGCGACCGTTGCGGTGATGATGCGGGTTTTCATGATCCCTCCTAGTTGGGGTATCTCCTTTTTCGTGCTCGTGTGCAAGCCCTCGGTATGGCACAGGTAAGGCGCAGGTGTGAACCCGCGGAGTAATGTCGCGCCCGTGATCGTGGAGTTGCTCGTGGAGCACACAGTCCTGCTCTACTTCCTCTACATCGCCATCGGTGCGGCTCTTGGGCAGGTGCGCGTGCGTGGCGTGCTGATCGGGCCGGCCGCCGTGCTGTTCAGTGCGCTGGCGATCTCCGCGGTCGACGAACGACTGGCGCTGCCTGAGATCGTCGGTCAGATCGGCTTGGTGCTGTTCGCGTACTGCGTCGGGGTCAACAGCGGCCCGACGTTCTTCGACACCCTGCGTACCGGGGGCCGGGCGGTCCTGCTGGTGGCGGTGACGTTGCTGGTCGCAGCCGGCGTCGCCATCGGCGTGGGCATGCTGGCGGGGTTGTCCCCGGCGCTGACCGCCGGTGCGTTCACGGGCGCCTTGACCAACACACCGGCGCTGGCTGCCGCCACAGAACAACTGAACTCGCCGGAACCAACCGTTGGCTACTCGGTGACGTATGTGTTCGGTGTGATCGGAATGCTCCTAGCGGCTGCTTCGGCCCTGCGCGGGAAGACCGAGCCCAAGGCTTCCGCCGTCCCGGAGCCGGAGCCGGAACTGACTCTGGCCAGTGTCCGGGTCGAGGCGTTGGGCCTGCCCACGCTGCGGGCTCTCATGACCGAGTACGACAACCGGATCCGGTTCTCCCGTGTGCGGCACAACCGCGTGGTGAGCATCGCAACCGACGACTTCGCGCCGATCCCGGGCGACATCGTCTCCGTGATCGGTCCGCAGGATCTGGTGGACGAATTCGCCGCCCGCCTCGGGCACGTCTCCACGCTGCACCTGGAATTGGACCGGCGCGACCTGGACTTCCGGCGGATAGCGGTGTCCAGCGCCGACGTCGCCGGCCGCCCCCTGAAGGACCTTGAACTGCCGGACCGTTTCGGGGCCACGGCCACCCGGGTGCGGCGCGGAGACATCGACTTCCTGGCCACCGACGACTTCGTCATCCACGTGGGGGATCGGGTCCGGATCACCGCTCCGAAGACCCGCATGGGTGATGTGTCCCGCTTCTTCGGCGACAGCGAGCACAAGGCCAGTGCCCTGAACCCCGTCGGATTCATGCTGGGCATCGTCATCGGGCTGCTCATCGGACTGATCGCGGTCCCGCTGCCGGGCGGCGCGAAGTTGTCCTTGGGTATCGCTGGGGGGGCACTGGTCGCAGGTCTCGTGCTCGGCCGCTTGCAGCGCACGGGCCCCATTCTGTGGTCCGTCCCGTTCCCTACGGCGAACGCATTGGGCGAGTACGGCATGCTCGCGTTCCTCGCCTACGCCGGTTCGACCTCGGGGTCCAAGTTGGTCTCGGCGCTACAGACCGGACAAGGGCTGCCGCTCTTCCTTGTCGGGCTGGTCGTCACCACCACCGCGGCGGTGAGTTTGCGCTTCCTCGGCCCGCGCATCGGCGGGCTCAGCGGGCCGGTGCTCGCTGGAAGTATCGGTGGCGCGCAGACCCAGCCCGCGGTTCTGGCGTTCGCCAATGACCGCACCAAGTCCGACCCGCGGGTGAGCCTTGGTTATGCGCTGGTGTACCCGGTGGCCATGATCATCAAGGTGTTGTTGGCGCCGCTGATCGGGCTGGTGGGGTAGTTCGCCGCTCCCTGCTCGCCACAAGTGGGCGAATCCGCCCCCTGGTCGCCCACTTGTGGTCCCGATCGACGGGTGTATACCGGGCATTCGGGACTATTCCGGCCCACAAGTGGGCGAAACTGGCCGGAATGCCGCCTGTCGCGCCCAGTTGTGGTGTGGGTCCGGGCTACAGGGCCTTGATGGTGTCCTCGACCCGGTCCTTGGCGTCGGTGGGGTAGTTCGCCGCTCCCTGCTCGCCACAAGTGGGCGAATCCGCCCCTGGTCGCCCACTTGTGGTCCCGATCGACGGGTGTATACCGGGCATTCGGGACTATTCCGGCCTACAAGTGGGCGAAAGTGGCCCGAATGCCGCCTGTCGCGCCCAGTTGTGGTGTGGGCCCGGGCTACAGGGCCTTGATGATGTCCTCGACCCGGTCCTTGGCGTCGCCGAACAGCATCTGGGTGTTCTCCTTGAAGAACAGCGGGTTCTGCACACCGGCGTAGCCAGTGTTCATGGAGCGCTTGAAGCCGATGACGTTCTGCGCCTGCCACACTGCCAGCACCGGCATGCCGGCGATGGGGCTGTTCGGCTCGTCGATGGCTGCCGGGTTCACCGTGTCGTTGGCGCCGATCACCAGCACCACATCGGTGGCGGGGAAGTCCTCGTTGATCTCGTCCATCTCCAGAACGATGTCGTAGGGCACCTTTGCCTCGGCCAGCAGTACGTTCATGTGCCCGGGCAGGCGCCCGGCGACAGGGTGGATGCCGAAGCGCACGTCCACGCCCTTCTTGCGCAACTGGCTGGTCAGTTCGGCCACGGGGTACTGCGCCTGTGCCACCGCCATGCCGTAGCCCGGCGTGATGATCACCGAGTGCGCCTCGCTGAGCATTTCGGCGGCGCCCTCGGCCGTGATCTCGCGGTGTTCGCCGTAGTCCACATCGGAGGCCACCGTGCCGGTCTCCACGCCGAAACCACCGGCGATCACCGAGATGAACGAGCGGTTCATTGCACGGCACATGATGTAGGACAGGTACGCACCGGAGGATCCCACCAGGGCCCCGGTGATGATCAGCAGGTCGTTGTTCAGCAGGAAGCCGGCGGCGGCCGCGGCCCATCCGGAGTAGCTGTTCAGCATCGACACGACCACCGGCATGTCCCCGCCGCCGATGGACGAGACGAGGTGCCAGCCGAGGAACAGGGCCAGGATCGTCATGGCGCCCAGCAGTCCCTGCCGCAACACCATGTCGTCGCGCGGAACCATGATGTACGCGGCGGTCATCCCGAAGAACAGGATGATGATCCCGAGGTTCACAGCGTTGTGGGCGGGCAGCATCTTCGGCGCGGAGTTGATCCGGGCGGAGAGCTTGAGGAACGCCACGACGGAACCGGTAAGGGTCACCGCGCCGATGAAAACGCCGATGAACACCTCGGCGTCGTGGATGCCGGCGTACGGCACGTTCTCCTCGTAGGAGGAGTTCCAGCCGACGAGTACGGCAGCCAGACCCACGAAGCTGTGCAGCATCGCGATGAGTTCGGGCATGCCGGTCATCTCGACGCGGCGGGCCCGCCAGATGCCGATCACCGCACCGATGGCCATGGCCGCGGCGATCAGGCCCAGGCCCGTCAGTCCGCTACCGGCGCGGTCGTTGGCCTCGCCGACGCCCTGCACCCCCCACGTGGCGGCGATGATCGTCACCACCAGCGCGATGGCCATGCCGATGATGCCGTAGCGGTTGCCCATGCGGGCTGACTCGTGCTTGCTCAGGCCGGCCAGCGCGAGGATGAACAGCAGGGCGGCGACGATGTAGGAGCCCTGAACGAGTGTCAGCGTCATCAGACTGTGTCCTCACGCTTGAACATCTCGAGCATTCGGGCGGTGACGGTGAAGCCACCGAACACGTTGATGCTCGCCACGAGGATCGCGATGAAGGCCAGTACGGAGACCCACAGGTCGCTGTGGCCTATCTGCAGCAGAGCGCCCACGAGGATGATGCCGCTGATCGCGTTGGTCACCGACATCAGCGGGGTGTGCAATGCGTGGTGGACGTTGCCGATCACGTAGAACCCGATGACCACGGCCAGCGCGAACACCATGAAGTGACCAAGGAACGGCTCCGGCGACACCGAGGACAGCAGCAGGAACACCGCCGCCGCCCCGCCGATCCAGCCGAGCCGGGCGGTATCACTCATCTTCTTCTTCGGCGGTGCGGGTTCGGGTGCGGTGGTGGCAGCCGGTGCCGGTGCCGCGGAGACCTGCACAGGTGGCGGCGGCCAGAGCACGTCCCCGCGCTGTGTGACGGTCATGCCGCGCTGCACCACGTCGTCGAGGTCGAGCACGAACTCCCCGTCCTTGCCCGGGGTGGTGAGCTTGAGCAAGTTGACGAGGTTCGTGCCGAACAACTGGGAGGCCTGCGTCGGCAAGCGGCCGGGGAGATCGGTGTAACCGAGGATCGTGACCCCGTTGTCGGTGACGACGCGTTCGTCGGCCACCGAACCGGCGACGTTGCCGCCGTTGGCCGCCGCCATGTCGACCACGACGCTGCCGGGCTTCATCGTGGCCACCATCTCCTCGGTGAACAGGCGCGGCGCCGGCTTGCCGGGGATCAGGGCCGTGGTGATGACGATGTCCACGTCCTTGGCCTGCTCGGCGTAGAGTTCGGCGGCCTTGCGGTTGAAGTCCTCGCCCATCTCCTTGGCGTATCCGGTCGCGCTCGGGCCGGTGTCCTCCACGTCGATGCGCAGGAACTCCGCACCCATGGACTCCACCTGCTCCCCGACCTCGGAGCGGGCGTCGAAGGCACGCACGACCGCGCCGAGGCTGTTGGCCGTGCCGATCGCGGCCAGGCCCGCGACGCCGGCGCCGACGACGAGCACCTTCGCCGGTGGCACCTTGCCCGCGGCGGTGACCTGCCCGGTGAAGAACGAGCCGAACTCGTTGGCGGCCTCGATCACGGCCCGGTAACCACCGATGTTCGCCATGGAGGACAGCACGTCCAGCGACTGGGCCCGGGAGATGCGGGGCACCGCGTCCATCGCGAGCGCAGTGACGCCCTGGGCGGACAGGGCCTGGACGAGGTCGGGATCGAGCGCCGGGGAGAGCACACCGATGAGGATCTGGCCCTCCCGCAGGCGGCGCACCTCATCGGGGTTGGGCGCATTGACCTTCATGATGATGTCGGCGTCCCACGGGTCGTCGACCACCTCGGCGCCCGCTGCGCGGTACACCTCATCGTCGAACGACGCCCCGGCGCCGGCCCCCGTCTCGATGGCGACTGTGTATCCGAGCTTGTGTAGCTGCTCTACAGTCTTCGGCGTTGCAGCAACTCTGCGCTCGCCGGGTTTGGATTCTTTGGGGACACCGATACGCACGACTCGCCCTCCCTGTGGTCGCCGACCATTTCTGACGGTAGCGCGTGGGGGATCGGCGCGGGTGTGCGGGTTCGCGGAGTTCACCTAGGCCGATTCATCGGGGGGCTCGTGAAACGTCGTCGGGGCGGGCTGAAGGCCTCTCGTCGAACGCCGCGGTCCGCTCGTTCACCACGGTGGGCGCCCCGGCATGTGCCACGATGCGTCCATGCATACGATCGTTGCCGATCACCCCCTCATCGCCCAGAAGATCACCATGCTGCGCGACGGGGCCACGGACAGCCCCACGTTCCGGCGGCTGGCGGAGGAACTGGTCACGCTGCTGGCCTACGAGGCCACCCGCGGGATCCGGGTCGTGCCGATCGAAGTGAACACGCCGATGACCACGACCACGGGTGTCGCGCTGGCCACGCCGCCGCCGATCCTCATCCCGATCCTGCGGGCCGGTCTCGGGATGCTCGAAGGGATGGTGCGCCTGCTCCCGAGCGCCGAAGTCGGTTTCCTCGGGATGATCCGCGACGAGAAGACGCTGCAGGCCACGATCTACGCCGACCGCATGCCGGCGGACATGACCGGGCGGCAGGTCTACATCGTCGACCCGATGCTGGCCACCGGCGGCAGCCTTTCCGACGCACTGCACGTCGTCTGGGACAGGGGCGCCACTGACATCACGATCGTGACGCTGCTGGCGGCCCCGGAAGGCATCGAGCGCCTCGACAAGGAAACCTCCGGGATGCACGTGACGCTGGTGACCGCTGCCGTGGACGAGCGGCTCAACGAGCAGGGCTTCATCGTGCCGGGCCTCGGGGACGCCGGTGATCGCCTCTTCGGCATCGTGAGTTCGTGACTCCCGCCGCCGCTGTGGGCCTGGCCCTGGAGATGGCTACCAACCCCGGGCTGGAGATGCCGATCGCGGCTGTGGTGATCGGCCCTGACGACCAGGTCATCGGCCGCGGGGTCAACCGGCGAGAGGCGCACAGCGATCCCACAGCCCACGCGGAGATCCTCGCGCTGCGCGAGGCGGGAGCGGCGCTCGGTGACTGGCGGCTGACCGGGTGCACGCTGGCCGTGACCCTCGAACCCTGCACGATGTGCGCGGGAGCGACCGTCCTGGCCCGTGTCGACCGCCTGGTCTTCGGCGCCTTCGACAACCAAGCGGGCGCGGTCGGTGGCCTCTGGGACGTGGTGCGCGACCCGCGGCTCAACCACACCGTCGAGGTGGTGGGCGGTGTGCGCGAGCAGGAGTGTTCCGCGGTGCTGTCTGGCTTCTTCCGGGAGCGCCGGTGAACGTCCAGCGATTGGCTGTCAGCACCGCCTTCTTCTGCCAGGGCTTCGCGTTCGCGACGCTGATCACTCGCATCCCGGCCATCCAGGACCGTTTCGGGTTCTCCGAGGGCGGGTTGGCGATGATTCTGGCGGCCGTGCCGATCGTCGCCGGGGTGGGCAGCGTGGTGGCCGGTCTGCTCGCCGTGCGCTACCACAGCGCCGCTGTCCTGCGGGTCTGCGCGCTGATCGTGGCCGGCGGGCTCGTCACGGTCGGCGCCTCGACCACGGCGGGTTCGTTCCCGGGGTTGCTGTTCGCGCTGGCGCTGATGGGCTTCGGACTGGGCTCGGTGGACGCCACCATGAACATGCAGGGGATCGGGGTCCAGGCCGCCCTCGGGCGAAGCGTGATGGCCTCGTTCTACGCCTGGTGGAGCCTTGCCACGATCCTCGGCGCGCTGGCGGCCTCCGTTGCAGCCGCCACGTCCGTGTCGCTACTGGTGTTCTTCGGGGTGGTCGCCACCCTCCTGTTCCCGGTGGGCCTGTTCGCATCGACGCGATTCGTGCGCAACGAGGCCGCCGACGAGGCGGTTCCCGATCCGCTGGCTGCATCCGCCGCGGTGCCCTGGCGACCGCTGCTCATCTTCGGGGTTGCCGTCGTGGGCGCGTTCATCATCGACTCGTCGGTGTCCAACTGGTCGGCGCTTGACCTCACCGATGTGCTCGGGGCCACGGAGTCGGTGGCCGCTCTGGCCTATGCCGGGTACGCCCTCTTCATGCTGATCGGGCGCGTCTTCGCCGACCGCATCGTGGGCCGCCGAGGCGCCCAGTGGCTCATCACGGCGGGCGGGCTGGTGGCCGCGGCCGGACTGCTGGTGGTGGCCCTGGCGCCCACCCCGCTGATCGCTATCGCCGGCTTCTCGGTTGTCGGCCTGGGCATCAGCCCGGTCCTCCCGCTGGCCTTCGTGGCCGCGTCCCACCACGACCCGGGGAACACCGGGATCGCTGTGGCGCGGGTCAACGTCGGCAACTACATAGGTTTCGTCATCGGCGCGCCACTGGTGGGCCTGATCGGCGAGTTCTCCTCATTGCAGGTGGGCTTCGCGGTGCTGATCCTGGTCGCGCTGGGGATCTCCGTCACCGCTCGTTCGTTCGACTGATACCGGTTGCGGACTTCAGCGATGTGGCGGACGCTGGAGTCCTCGAAAGGAGTGCGGCGATGCTCGGATTCCTGCTGTTCCTGGCCCTGTACGCCACGACGTGCACCGTTTTCTTCGTCGCGCTGGTGCGCTGGTCGCGGGGGTCCTTGAAGTTGTGCGCCTGCGGTGGCAGCCTCGGCTCGGGCACCACACGATTCGTGCACGGTGCACGCATGTGTTACCCGTACGCGGAGTCGTTGAAGGCCCCCGTCGCCTGAGGCCGAATGGCTGGTTGGCGCGCCGGTGGATCGCCACTACCCTCTGCCCATGGTGTCCAGATCGGGGCGGACCGCTCTCGTCGCGCTGACAGCCGGACTCCTGCTGCCGCTGGCCCCGGTGCCGGCGGCGCCGCTGCCCGCTCGGCCGGACAAGGCAGGCAGCAAGGTGCTCCCGGCGGCCAAGAAGCGCTTGGGCAGCATCAAGGCCCCGGTCGACCAGGCCCTGCGCCGGAAATCCGATGGCCCGGTCACGGTCCGATTGCACATGCGGCAAGGTGCCCGGGTGGCCGCCGTGCGCATCAATGGCGCCGACGTCACCGACCGGCTGAAGGTGCGTGGGCGAACGGCCACGGTCAGGCTGACAGCCAAGGGTCCGATGAAGGTGGGCCGAAACGGCGTGCTGGCCCGGTTCGTGCGGGGCGGCCGCCAGACATTCGCATCCAGCCGTTTCACGTACGCCCGCACCACGACCGGATTGGTCCGAGTGTCCAGTTCCCACACGTCCGGCCCACTGGCGGTGCGCGTGCGGGTGACACCGAAGGCCACCATGACCGCCTGGCTGAACGGTCGGCCGGTGACCGCGCGCTTCACGGTGCGACCCGACGGCACCCGGCAGGCACGACTCGGGCCGAGTGCGGGTCTTCGCTTCGGACGCAACACCCTGCGGGTGCGTGCCCTCACCGCGAAGGGTCGCCTGCAGGAACGGACACTGGCGGTCCGGGTGGGCTCGAGCCGTCCGCTGGCTGATGCCGGCCCGGACCGCCGCACCGATACCCGGCACGCAGTCCGCCTGGACGGACGGCAGTCGGTGAAGACCCCCGCCGCGGCCGCGGTGAAGTACGCCTGGCGGATCGCCAGGACGCCGCGAAAGAAGGCAGCTGCGCGACTCACAGGGCGCACCTCGGCCCGTCCCACCTTCTCTGCCACGACTCCCGGCACCTACGTGCTGTCCAACACCGCCCGCGCCGGTGGCGCGGCGAGCATGGACACCGTCACCGTCTCGGTGTCACCTTCGGCCTCCGTGCAGCCGGTGACCATGACGGTCGGGGAGAACACCTCCGGACAGATCGTGCCCGGGATCGCGGTCGGCCCCCGGTTCTACCCCACGCCTGCCAACGGTCCCGGCATGCAGTTACTTGTCCTCGAACGGGCCACGCTGGCGCTGTCGGACAACCTCGCCTACCCGGCGGGGCAGATGTCGGACCTGGCGCGATACCTGGCGAACGCCTCGATCCAGGGCAACGCGTCGGACTACTTGTACGTGCTGGCCAGCCTGCCCGGCGGTACCTTCACCTCCGGCACCGCAGATCTGTCGTCGCTCGTGGACGCTGTGCAGTTTCTCGGGTTCCAACTGCCGGACCCATCGGATCCGGACTCGTCGATCGACCCGACCCAGCCGTTCCATCTCGTGGGCATCCCCGATCCGTACACCAACGGCACGGCGTGGAGCATGCCCGCAGCACTCGACGGCGTGTTCACCCCGGACGTGAACGACAACTGGACGTTCAGCACCGGCGACTACGCCGCCTTCGATACCGGTGGGCAGGCGATCACCCTGGGAACGCAGTCGTGGCCGGTGCCCACCGGGGACGGCTTCCAGGTGGTCGTCGCCGATCCCATCACCCTGGCGGGTTCGTCGTCGTTGTTCAACATGCCGGACCAAGTGCAGCAGATGGGTCAGACACTGCAGGCCGCAACTGCCGCCGGACAGGTGGTCGTGATCCGCAGCGTGGGCACTCTGCCCGACCTGAGCCAGTCAGGCTCGCAGGCCAACGCTGACGGTTTCGCGCAAGTGACCGGCGCGCTGCAGGCGCTGGGAGGTTCGCCGACCGTGTTCATGGGCCTCGGACCCAGCGACAGCTACTCCTTCGTCGGTCCGACCCAGCCGTACTCGTTCCCTGCCGAGGCCAGCACGACCATCGCCGGCGACGGCAGTCTCACGGGGCAGTTGTTCCGGGCGCCGCAGGGTGGCGGTTATGCGCCGATGGCGGCCGACCCGACGGGTAATGCGGATTTCGCAGGCAGCCTGTCATCGATCGCGGTGCAGCCCGCTGTGGCGTGGCCGCAGAGCGCCTCGGTGGGACAGCAGGCGTCGCTGGCGTACCTGTCCAAGAAGTTGGGGATCGGGTGCGAGGTCAGTCCGTGCGACGTGCGCTCGGCATACGACGACCTCGACTACCAGACGCAGTGGACGGGACTGGTGACGCAACTGGCCACGTACCCCTGCGCCTCGCCCAACGGGTGCAAGCAACTGAACGCCACCCGCAGTCAGTTCGCCGGAGTCCGCAAGCAGTTGGCCACCGAGTTCCGGATGGTCGACGACGTGTGGGGGATGCTCGGAACCGGCGGTGGGATCCAGGCGATCTACACCGACGTACAGGGTGCGACCGTCGGCGGCCTCGGTCAGGCACTGAACGCAGTAGACAGTGCGGTGGCACCGCCTGACGACCCGGCGACCACGACGATCCTGTCCCTCGTCACCGATCTCATGTGGGCTGCCTCGATCGTGGACGTCGAGGACTGGGCTGTCATCGCCACGGTCGCGGGTGCTCTCGCCGTGGGCGCGGCCAGCGCGAACGACTTGGCGAACCTGCCGTCGGGCGATCCGTATCAGGCGGTGGCCGACGCGGGACCGGTGTTCACCGGCGACATCCTCGCCCAACTCACGAGCACCATGGAAGGGGTCGGTCTGCTCGGGCAGTTCATCGTCCAGGACTGGGGGCGGCTGAGCGCTGCGGCCACGCAGATCGACACGGCGTGGACGATCGACTCATCGACCGCAGATGCCTTGTCCTCGGGGCTCGTCAACGGCGCGGTGCAGAACATGTACTCCGCACTGATGCCCGTCGCGTACGACGCCTACGCCCTCACACCGCCCCCGGGCACGGGGCAGACCATCGCCGATTGTCAGCCTTCGATCAACCCGCGCCTGCCCTGGGAGGACGCCGCACCGGAGGTTTCCCACCTCAATCAGATGGCGCCGGCGGTGACCGGCGTGGAGCCGAACGAGGGCCTGGCCTGGTACGCCTGGTGGGAGGCGGGGAAGAGTCCGGCCAGACTGTTCCCGCCGTACGGCAGTCCGCCGCCGAGTTCCCTTGTTGGTGACCTGTATCAGCCGTTCAGCGTTCAGAACGCGCAGTTCGCGGGCCTCAACGCTTCGTGGTTCTGGGGCCGGACGTTCCTGCGTTCGCCGGCGCCGGCCCCGGCAGTCGTGAAGTGCAAGTACCGCGATTGAGTCGGTGCGCTGGGCTGTAGGCGGGAGAGGTTCGTACATCCGGGAGCGATGCAACCGGTGTCTTTCGTTCCCGGATGACCGTGTCGCTCCCGGGTCGAGCAGGCGCGCGCGCCGACGGCCCAGAACCCGCTCATTCGACCCGGTTCGGCAACACCACATGCCCGGAACTGCCTCCGACGGCCAGCACTTCCTCGAAGCCTTCCCGCATGCAGTCCATGAGCACGTCCGGGTCGGGGATGGCGCCGCTGTCGATGTTGACGCCCACGAAGCACGTGCCGCAGTAGGACATGAGGGTGATGTTCAGCGCCGACCCGATCGTCGGGCCGAATCCGTAGAAGCCGCTGACCTTCGTGCCCGTGAGGTAGAAGGGCACGGGGATCCCGGGCACGTTGCTCGCGAGGAAGTCAATGTGCTTGAGCATGCCGCCCACATAGCCGCGGGGCAGCAGGTTGAGAGTGCCCGCCAAAGCATTCGTGAAGGGCAGCGATCGGTCGCTCTTCACCGGCTCGCAGCGCTCGTGGGTCTCGCGCATCCGCTCACCCGGGTCTGTGATGCCCGCCGGGACCTTGAACCGCATGAGGGTGATGCGGTTGCCGCCGATCGGGTCGTCCGCCTTCCGGATGCTGATGGGCATCGTCACCCGAAGTTCGTCGACCTGTTCACCGTGCCGTTCGTGATAGATCCGCAGGCCCGCGGTAACGCTGGAGAGGAACGCGTCGTTGTGCTTCGCGCCGGCGGCGTGGGCGGCCGCCAGGATGTCGTCCAAGGGGAACTGCAGCACGTCGTAGTGCCAGCCCAGGTGCCGTTCGGTCATGAGCGGCGACAGCGTGTCGGAGACGGGTTGCAGGAAGCGCGCGATCGACTGGCTGGTCGCCGCAGCCTCGCTGACGGCCTCGCGGGGGTGCCGTAATGCGTGTGTCACGTCCCGGTTCGCCGAAGTGAGGCGCTGCTTGGAGAAGTCGAACAGCCTGGACCAGTTGTACGCCAGCGCGTCGCGGATGAGGTCCACGGTGCCCAAGTTCTCCCCGGGTGGCGCGTCGGGCATCGGCCCGAGGTCCTCGCCCTCGGGATGCGCATCGAAGAGGAATCGCGCGAGATCCATGCCACCGACGCCGTCGGTCAGAGAATGGTGGAGCTTCATGACGACCGCGCTCTGGCCGCCCTCGAGCCCTTCGATGAACGTGTACTCCCACAGTGGCCGGTCACGATCCAGACCGGCCATCCCGGTCTTGCGGGCGAACTCCAGAACGGTCTCGAGCGTCTTGGGGGCGGCTGCCTCGAACCGGCGTACGTGCCACGACAGGTCGAAGTCGGGGTCGACCACCCAACGGGGAGTTGCCAGGCGCAGCGGCGTGAGAACCACCTTGTGCCGGAACCCGGGAGACACCCGCGTGGCGAACTCGAGGCGTTCGGACAGCCGATCCCAATCCGGTGCCCCGTCGAGGATCAGAACCACGACCACCGTCGAGCGCAGCAGGGGGTCCTGCTCCATGTACCACGAGAAGGCGTCACTGTCGCGCATGTGAACGTCCACGTGCTCCTCCATTGTGACCACACCCCTCGTGCACTCGGTCCATTCCCACGCTGCGCTGCGCCACCCACGGTGTCAACTCCATGGGCGGCCGGTGACCCGCAGTACTCGTCGGCCAGGGCGGTGGCGGTGGCGGTGGGACTCCGTCGGCCCTGGGGGGCCTCCTCCCCGAATCCACGCACTGCGTAACGACGAACGGCACCCGAGCAAGCCCGGATGCCGTTCAGTCGCTACGCGGTGGCGGTGGGATTCGAACCCACGGTGGAGTTGCCCCCACACACGCTTTCGAGGCGTGCTCCTTTGGCCGCTCGGACACGCCACCGTGGTCAAGGATACGTGGCCACCACAAGTGGGCGGGATCCGGTCGCGAGGTGAGTAATCCGCCCAGTTGTGGCGGCGGTTTGTCCGGTTCGTTCCGGATTGTCGGGTCCAACGGCGCCACAACTGGGCGTGGCAAGGGGCGCCGCGCCCAGTTGTGGTGTGGGCGTTCAGGACCGGGCGTCGAGGTCCAACACCCGCGCGTGCATCACGGGCCGTTGCTGAAGGGCTGCCCGCACGGCCCGGTGCAGACCGTCCTCGAGGTAGAGGTCCCCCTCCCAGCGCACCACGTGCGCGAACAGGTCGCCGAAGAAGGTGCTGTCCTCGCTGAGCAGGCTGTGCAGGTCGAGCTGGGACTTGGTGGTGACAAGGTCCTCGAGGCGCACCTGCTGGGGCGGGAGGCTGGCCCACTGGGTGAGCGTCAAGCCATGGTCGGGGTACGGGCGGGAATCGCCGACGGCACGGAACACCACAGACCGAATCCTAGATGCGAGAGGCGAACCATGTGCCCTCCCAGGGGGTAGCAACAACCTTGAGCCGTCCGCGCTCATAGTTGTTGACAAACCTCCCGATCGCCCCCAGACTGGTTCCAGATCCACAAACCCCGAACTGGAGGAGATTCATGTCACGAGCAGTAGGCATCGACCTCGGGACGACCAACTCATGCGTGTCGGTCCTCGAAGGTGGCGAGCCCACCGTGATCGCCAACGCGGAAGGCGCCCGGACCACCCCGTCCATCGTCGCGTTCGCCAAGAACGGTGAGGTGCTCGTCGGTGAGGTCGCCAAGCGGCAGGCTGTCACCAACTCTGACCGCACCATCCGCTCGGTGAAGCGGCACATGGGCACGACCTGGGCCGTCGACATCGACGCCAAGAAGTACACGCCGCAGGAGATCAGCGCACGGGTGCTGCAGAAGCTCAAGCGCGACGCCGAGTCCTACCTGGGCGAGCCTGTGACCGATGCGGTCATCACCGTCCCCGCGTACTTCGACGATGCCCAGCGCCAGGCCACCAAGGATGCCGGCAAGATCGCGGGGCTGAACGTCCAGCGCATCATCAACGAGCCCACGGCGGCCGCCCTGGCCTACGGCCTGGAGAAGGTCGAGAAGGAGGAGACCATCCTGGTCTTCGACCTCGGTGGCGGCACGTTCGACGTCTCGCTGCTGGAGATCGCCGACGGTGTGGTCGAGGTCAAGGCCACCAACGGTGACAACCACCTCGGCGGTGACGACTGGGACAACGCCCTGGTCGAGCACCTCGTGGACCAGTTCAAGCACGCGCACGGCATCGACCTGACGAAGGACAAGATGGCCATGCAGCGCATCCGGGAGGCTGCGGAGAAGGCCAAGATCGAGCTGTCGAGTTCGCAGCAGACCTCGGTGAACCTGCCGTACATCACCGTGGACGCCGAGAAGAACCCGCTGTTCATGGACGAGACGATCACCCGCGCGCAGTTCCAGAAGTTGTCGCACGATCTGCTGGAGCGTTGTCGCAAGCCGTTCCAGCAGGTTCTGTCCGATGCGGGGGTGAACGCCTCCGCGATCGACCACGTGGTGCTCGTGGGTGGTTCCACCCGCATGCCGGCCGTCGTGGACCTGGTGAAGGACCTCGCGGGCAAGGAGCCCAACAAGGGCGTCAACCCCGACGAGGTCGTGGCCGTCGGTGCCGCGCTGCAGGCCGGTGTCCTCAAGGGCGAGGTCAAGGACGTGCTGCTGCTCGACGTGACCCCGCTGAGCCTGGGCATCGAGACCAAGGGCGGCATCATGACCAAGCTGATCGAGCGCAACACCGCCATCCCGACGAAGCGTTCCGAAGTCTTCTCCACCGCTGAAGACAACCAGCCGTCCGTGCTCATCCAGGTGTACCAGGGCGAGCGCGAGATGGCCGCGTACAACAAGAAGCTCGGCACGTTCGAGCTGACCGGCCTTCCCCCGGCGCCGCGTGGGGTGCCGCAGATCGAGGTCACCTTCGACATCGACGCCAACGGCATCGTGCACGTGACCGCCAAGGATCTGGGCACCAACAAGGAGCAGTCGATGACCATCACCGGCGGCAGCGCGCTGCCGAAGGAGGACATCGACCGGATGATGGCCGAGGCCGAGTCGCACGCTGAGGAGGACCGCCAGCGCAAGGAGGAGGCGGAGACCCGCAACGGCGCCGAACAGCTGGTCTACCAGACCGAGAAGTTCCTCGCCGACAACGGCGACAAGGTGCCCGCCGAGGCGAAGTCCAACGTCGAGGAGCCGCTGGCCGAGCTGAAGAAGGCGCTGGAGGGCACCGACGTGTCCGCGATCAAGACCGCGGTGGAGAAGGTCGCCACCGCCAGCCAGGCCCTTGGCGCGGCGCTGTACCAGCAGCAGGCCTCCGCGGGCGGTTCCGAGCAGCCCGCTGGTGAGCAGCCGAGCGGTGACGAGGACGTCGTCGAGGGCGAGATCATCGACGAGGACGAGCAGAAGTGAGCGAGTCCGAGCGCGACCCGGGTGCCGAGGAGGGCATCCGGGTCACCGACAAGCGGGTCATCGACCCGCTGACCGGCCAGGTGCGGGAAGGGGTCGCCGAGCAGGCGGCCCCGGCCCCGCCGTCCGACGAACCGGTCGGTGCACTCAGCAAGGACGCCCGGGTCGCCGAACTCACGGCCGACCTGCAACGGGTGAGCGCGGAATACGCGAACTACCGCAAGCGCGTCGATCGCGATCGGGAACTGGTGGGCGATCTCGCGGCGGCGGCCGTGGTCAGCGAACTGCTGCCGCTACTCGACGACCTGGGCCGCGCCCGGGAGCACGACGAGTACTCCGGCGCGTTGAAGAGTGTCGGCGACCAACTCGAAGCGGTCACGTCCAAACTGGGGCTGGTGTCCTTCGGTGCGGTCGGTGACCCGTTCGACCCCACGGTCCACGAGGCCATGACCCACAGTGAGGGGGCGGACCTCGAGGTGCCGCAGGTCAGCGTGGTCTTCGCAGTGGGCTACAAGTTCCGCGACCGGGTGCTGCGCCCGGCGCGGGTCGGTGTCGAGGAGTAAGCGGAAGGAGGGACGCCGATGAGCATGAAGGACTGGATGGAGAAGGACTACTACAAGGTCCTGGGCGTCCCCAAGGACGCCGACGCCAGCACCATCAAGAAGGCGTACCGCAAACTCGCCCGAGAACTGCACCCGGACACCAACCCGGATCCGAAGGCCGGCGAGCGGTTCAAAGAGGTCTCTGAGGCCAACGACGTGCTCTCCGACCCGAAGAAGCGCGGGGAGTACGACGAGGCCCGGCAGATGATGGCCTCCGGCGGGTTCCGGATGCCGGGCGCCGCTGGGCCGGGTCCGGACTTCGACTTCGGCGACATCTTCCGGCGCGCGGGTGGTACAGCCGGCGACTTCGGGGAGACGCTGTCGGGGTTGTTCAACCGCCGGGGCGCTCAACAGCGCGCACGCCGGGGTGCTGACGTGGAGGCCGACGTCAACATCTCCTTCCCCGAGTCGTTGCGCGGCCTGACGACGCAGATGCGTCTGACGAGTGAGGACGCCTGCCCCGACTGCGCCGGCACCGGTGCCCGCAGTGGCACGGTCCCGCGCGTCTGCCCGGATTGTGAGGGCACCGGGATGGCCAGCCGCAACGCGGGCGGGTTCGCCTTCGCCGAGCCCTGTCCGCACTGCCGTGGCCGTGGCCTGGTGGTGGACGATCCCTGTACCCGCTGTCACGGCTCGGGCCGGGCGGCGTCGTCGACCACGGTCAGCGCGCGCATCCCTGCCGGCGTCAGGGACGGGCAGCGGGTCCGGTTGCGCGGGAAGGGCGCCCCGGGTGAACGCGGCGGGCACAACGGCGACCTCATCATCACCGTGAACGTCGCGGCCGATTCGGTGTTCGCCCGCAAAGACGACAACATCGCCGTCACGGTCCCGGTGGGTTTCGACGACGTCGCGCTCGGCGGTCAGGTCAAGGTTCCGCTGCCTCTCGGCGGCACGAAGACCCTGAAGCTGCCCCCCGGCACCAGCAACGGGCGCACCTTCCGCATCCGCGGTGAAGGTGCTCCCCGCAAGGACGGCACGAAGGGTGACCTGCTGGCCACCGTCTCCGTTCAGGTCCCGTCCGACATGAGCGCCGAGGCGCGCGAGGCCATCGAGAAGTACCGGAAGGCGATGAGCCATGGATGAGGACTTCCCCGCCTACGTGATCTCGATCGCCGCGCAGTTGTCCGGGCTGCACCCGCAGACGCTGCGGCAGTACGACCGGCTCGGTCTGGTCACCCCGCAGCGCTCAGGTCGGTACCGGTTGTACAGCGTGCGTGACATCCACAGGCTGGAGAAAGTGCAGCAACTCGGCGATGCCGGCCTGAACCTCGAGGGCATCCGCCGGGTGCTGGAACTCGAGGAGGAGGTGCGGCAGTTGCGCACCCGCCTGCAACGGTACGAGCACGAGGAGCGTTCGACGGCGCTGGTGGTGTGGCGGCCGGGCCGCCGCTGAGACCGTCCGCCGCAGGCATCCGGAACGGCGAACTGCCGGAACTCGAGGGGTGCACTCGAGAACCTCCTGCTGATCACGCGTGATCGGTCAGGAGGAGGCCGCCTGCGGATAACTCGCCGTTCACGCCCCGGCGGGGCTACTGTGGCCCTCTCTCGAGAGGATCTTCATGAAGAGATCAGTGACCATCGTGACGGGCGCCATGGTGTTGGGCGCGGCTACGCTCGCCGGTGCGCCGCCTGTGTCGGCTGCTTCGCCGGCGTGTGACGCTCGCACGAACAACACGTTCAGCAAGTTGTTGGAGTGCGTGACGCTGGAGGGGGTGCGCGAACATCAGGCGGCGTTCCAGCAGATCGCGGACGACAACGGCGGGAACCGGTTCTCCGGGCTGCCCGGGCATGACGCCTCGGTCGACTATGTGGTGCAGCGACTCACAGACGCCGGCTACACCCCCGTCGTCCAGCCGTTCGACTACCTCGCGTCGGCGGTACTGGGCCCGTCGACTCTGCGCCGGACCGCGCCGGGCTCGTTCACCTACGTCGAGGACCTCGACTACACGCTCATGGATCAGGTGGACCCGGGAACGTCACTGCCGGGGTCACCGCCGTTGACCTGCAGTTCGGCCTCGGCAACACGTCGACAAGCGGCTGCGAGGCCGCCGACTTCGCCGGGTTCCCCGCCGGGAACATCGCCCTCATGCAACGCGGAAACTGCAATTTCGAACTGAAGGCAGAGAACGCGGCCGCTGCCGGAGCGGTGGGCTTCATCATCTTCAATCAGGGAAACACCTCTGCACGGACAGGTCTGGATGGCGTGACCCTGGGTGCCACCAACGAGAGCGGCATCCCCGGGTTCTTCGCCACGTATGACCGAGGCGTCGAGTGGGCCGCCACACCTGGCTTGGAACTGAACATCGTCAGGACGTGCTGCGGGAGACCAAGACGACCTACAACGTACTGGCCGAGACCCCGGGGCGCGCCGACAACGTGGTCATGGTCGGGGCGCACCTGGATTCGGTGGCTGAGGGTCCGGGCATCAACGACAACGGCTCGGGTAGTGCCGCCATCCTCGAGGTCGCAGAGCAGATGGCGAAGGTGAAGCCGCGCAACCAGGTCCGCTTCGCCTGGTGGGGCGCGGAGGAGTCCGGTCTGGTCGGCTCCGACTACTACGTGAACGGGCTCAGCGCGCAGGATCGGGCGAAGATCGCGCTGTACCTGAACTTCGACATGATCGGCTCGCCGAACTACGTCCGGTTCGTGTACGACGGCTCTGGTGACGCCTTCGGACTGGCCGGTCCGCAGGGGTCGGCTCAGATCGAGCAGTTGTTCCTCGACTTCTACGGCAAGCGGGACCTTGCTTCTGAACCCACCGAAATCGATTTCCGCTCGGACTACGCCGCGTTCTTCGACGCCGGTATCCCGTTCGGCGGACTGTTCACAGGCGCTGAGGGCACCAAGACGGCTGGGCAGGCCGCACGTACGGGGGGACTGCGGGAGTTGCCTTCGACCCGTGTTACCACCAGGCCTGCGACACCTACGCGAACAACAACGACGGTGTGCTGGACCTGAATGCGGATGCCGTGGCTTACGCGACGCTGCAATACGCAATGAGCACCCAGTCACTCAACGGCAAGCGCGGCAAGGGCAACTTCAACGCACCGGCGTCGGAGAATCGCGGCAGCCACAAGGTGTCGTGATCACCACTGGCTTGGGGTGAAGGCTCACGACGGCAGGCACCCCAAGCAGCGGTTGCAGGTGCGCCGCCTCGGCCCGCCGCACCCCGCGCTGGGGCGCGCAACAGCGTGCTCGTCGCGGGGCGGACGTCGAGGCGGACGTCAACATCTCGTCCCCCGAGTCGTTGCGCGGCCTGACCACGCAGATGCACGGTGCCGCGCGTATGCCCGGACTGTGAGGGCACCGGGATGGCCTCCCGCAACGCGGGCGGGTACGCCTTCGCCGAGCCGTGTCCGCACTGCCGCGGCCGGGGGGCTGGTGGACGATCCCCGTACTCGCTGCCACGGCTCGGGCCGGCGAGGGCATCCGCCGGGTGCTGGAACTGGAGGAGGAGGTGCGGCAGTTGCGCACCCGCCTGCAACGGTACGAGCACGAGGAGCGTTCGACGGCGCTGGTGGTGTGGCGGCCCGGGCGGCGCTGAATGGCGCCGGGATCAACCGTCCGGTTGGTTGCTCGCTTCGACCGCCCCTGGTGCTGCCATACTCCGCACATGCGCTCACCCCTGGTTCTGCTTGCTGGAGCCGCTCTCAGCCTGTCCGTGCTGCCTGCCACCGCTGCCGTTGCAGCGGGTCCGACGGGCCCCCATCCCTCGGTCCGGACAGTTCACCGTCGTCGGCGCCCAGCAGCGATCGGGTGATTGTGCGGTGGGAAGCGGGGTCGAGCCGGGCGGACCGCTCCGACGCGCGCGCATCCGTCGACGCCACCGGATTCGCCAGTCTCGGGAAGCGTTTCCAGGTTCTGGGGCTGACCGACGGGCAGGACCCGGACGCGGCCGTGGCAGCGCTCAGGACGACCCGGCGGTGGCTGACGCCGCTCGCGACGGTTACTCGAACTGCAGGCCAACGAACCGAACGACCCGCTGTTCAACCATTTGTGGGCCTGGACAACAAGGGTCTCAACATCCGCGGGGTCGGCTCATCAGCCCCGGGGACGACATCGACGCACTCAAGGCGTGGGGAAGACCGTCGGCGACAACGCCGTGGTGGTCGCGGACCTCGACGACGGATCCGCCCCCAGCACCCCGACCTGGTGAACCGGATCTGGACCAACACCGGCGAGACCCCCGCCGACGGCATCGACAACGACGGCAATGGCTACGTAGATGACACGTTCGGTATGGACTTCGCCGGTGCCAACATCGATCTGAATCCGCTGGCCTTCGACAACAACCCCACCGACGACATCCCGCAGGGTGGCCACGGCACCCACACCGCGGGGACGATTGCGGCCGAGGGGAACAACGGCGAGGGCATCACGGGAGTCGCGCAGAAGGCGACGCTGATGCCGCTGCGCGTCTGCGGGTGGTCCCCCACGATCAACGGCGGCGGCGTCTACTGCCCCTTCTCGTCGCAGATCGCCGCCATCAACTACGCCGGCGCCAACGGTGCCACGATCGCCAACATGTCCTTGGGTGGGACCAGCAGCAACGCTCTGGTGAGGGACGCCCTCGCGGCGAACCCGAACGTCCTGTTCCTGATCGCAGCCGGCAACAATGGCCAGGACGTCGAGATCAACGGGCAGACCACCTACCCGTGCTCATGGGATCCGACGACCTCCGGTATCCCCGGCGCCGTGGACAACGTCGTCTGCGTGGCCGCCAGCGACCAGAACGACCTGCGGGCCTCCTTCTCCAACTGGGGCAAGGTCAAGGTGGACCTCGCCGCTCCGGGCACGGAGACCCTCAGCACGTACACCTACCGGGACACGTGGTCCGACAACTTCGAGTCTCCCGGATTCCCGACCGGCTGGACCAACAACGGGTGGATCCGCACGAACGCTTCGCCGCTGTCCTCGTTCGTGATCACCAACGACACCGCAACGCAGGCGACGAACACCTCACGGGTGCTCACCTCGCCGGGCATCGCCGTGTCCGGCGCCACGACCTGCAAGTACGACCAGCGGCTCAGGTTCGACCGCGTCACCAGTGACAGCCTGCGCTTCGAGATCCTGGTCGACGGCGTGCCGGCGATCAACGTACCGCTGTCCAGCTCGTTGAACGGTTCGTACACCGACACCTTCAACGTTGTCGGGGCAGGCGCCCATACGATCGCTGCACGCTACACGTACAACCGGGCGACGGGGCCGACCAGCAATGGTGCCTGGCTCGACAACCTCGGGTTCCGTTGTTGGGTGCCGGTGGGTCAGGAGACCTCCCAGGACTACGCGTTCCTGCAGGGCACGTCGATGGCTACGCCGCACGTGACCGGAGCGACGGCGCTGCTCAAGGCGTACGAGCCGGAGGCGACAACGATGCAGCTCAAGCAGGCGCTGCTGTCGTCGGTCGACCCGGTGGCGACGTTCAACCCGAACACCGGCACGTACCCGATCGCTACGGGTGGGCGGCTCAATGCCGACAAGGCGCTGGCCGCCGTCGACGCCCTCGTAGCGCCGGACACCACCATCACGTCGGCACCCTCCGGGACGACCGCGGACACCGGGGCGACGTTCGCCTTCACGTCGGATGCCAAGACGCCGGTGGGATTCGAGTGCCGGGTGGATGCGGGAGCCTTCGCCGCCTGCTCGTCACCGTTCGCCGTGACTGGGCTGACCAACGGCGGCCACACCTTCGACGTGCGCGCCCGCGACCTGTCCACGGCGGCCAACGCCGACCCGAGCCCGGCCAGCGCCTCGTGGACCGTCAACGCTCCCGTGCCGCCGGAGCAAGTGCAACCGATTCCCCCGGAGCAGGTGAAGCCAGCCCTGGCGAAGCCGGCCAAGGTGACCAGCGTCACCGTAAAGCGCGCCAAGAAGGCAGCCACCATCAAGTGGAAGGCGGTTCCGGGCGCGACCTCGTATCAGGTGCGGGTCGGGAAGGGCACGGCGAAGTCCACGAGTGGCACGAGCATGAAGATCAAGAAGCTCAGCCCCAAGAAGAAGTTCACGGTGCGGATCGTCGCTGTGAATGCGGCTGGACCTTCACCGGTGGTGACGGTGAAGGTCAAGAAGTTCAAGAGTTAGAGCCCGATCCAAGTGGGTGGGCTGTGCCGTCGGGAGGCACGCGCTTCTTTGGCTCTTCGGACGGCCGTGCTGCGCGCTGCGATCCGTGTGGGCAGCGCTCATTAACATTGATACGAACTGACTCATAGTTGTTGACATGACCTGACCACCGCCGCCACAATAGTGGTTATGGACTTCACCACCAAAACGCAGGACGCGCTCGGGGCTGCGATCCGGCAAGCCGCAGCCGACGGGCATTCCGAAGTGACCCCTGCGCACCTTCTGCATGCTCTGCTTGCCCAGGGTGAGGGCATCGCGGTCAGCCTGCTCGACACCGTCGGGGTGAACCGGCCCGCGCTCGACGCTGATGTCCGCGCGGCGCTGTCGGCCCTGCCGGCGGCCAGTGGCTCCTCGATGGGCCAGCCGACACTGTCCCGCTCGATGCACGCCGTCCTGCAGGCCGGCCAGGACCTCGCCACCCAGCGCGGCGACGCCTTCGTCTCCACCGAACACCTGCTGATCGGCATCGCCCAGAAGCAGGCGGACCTGTTGCCGGTCGAGCCGGCGAAACTGCTCGACGCGCTGGGTCAGGTAGCCGGCGACCGCCGGGTCACCAGCCAGGACCCCGAAGCCAGTTTCCAGGCGCTCGAGAAGTACGGAATCGACCTCACGGAGCGGGCCCGCGAGGGCAAGATCGACCCGGTCATCGGCCGCGACGCCGAGATCCGCCGGGTCATCCAGGTGCTCTCCCGCCGGACCAAGAACAACCCCGTGCTCATCGGGGAACCCGGCGTCGGCAAGACGGCGGTTGTCGAGGGTCTCGCCCAGCGCATCGTGGCCGGGGACGTCCCGGAGAGCCTGCGGAACAAGAGCCTGATCTCCCTGGACCTGCCCGGCATGGTTGCCGGTGCGAAGTACCGCGGCGAGTTCGAGGAGCGGCTCAAGGCCGTCCTCGAGGAGATTTCCAGCTCCGACGGCCAGGTCATCACGTTCATCGACGAGTTGCACACCGTCGTCGGGGCCGGCGCGACCGGCGAGGGTGCCATGGACGCCGGCAACATGCTCAAGCCCATGCTGGCCCGTGGGGAGTTGCGGATGGTCGGTGCCACCACGCTCGACGAGTACCGCGAGCACATCGAGAAGGACCCCGCCCTCGAGCGCCGATTCCAGCAGGTGCTGGTCGGCGAGCCGAGTGTCGAGGAGACCATCGGCATCCTGCGCGGGCTCAAGGAGAAGTACGAGGCGCACCACAAGGTCGCCATCGCCGACGCCGCGCTGGTCGCCGCCGCGACCCTGTCCGACCGCTACATCACGGCCCGCTTCCTGCCCGACAAGGCCATCGACCTCGTCGACGAGGCGGCGTCGCGCCTGCGCATGGAGATCGACTCCAGCCCGGAGGAGATCGACAAACTGCAGCGCCAGGTCGACCGCATGAAGATGGAGGAGATGGCCCTGGCGAAGGAGACCGACCCGGCCTCGGTCGAGCGGTTGGCCAAGTTGCGCGGCGACCTCGCCGACCGCGAGGAGGAGTTGCGTGCCCTGCGCTCCCGATGGGATCTGGAGAAGGCCAACCTCGACCGCATCGGTGATCTGAAGATCCGTATCGACGAACTGCGCAACATCGCAGACCGTGCGGTACGCGACGGCGACCTCGAGCAGGCTGCACGCATCCAGTACGGGGAGCTGCCGGAACTGGAGCGGGAACTGGAGAACCAGGGCGGCACCGAGGGCGGCATGGTGTCCGAGGAGGTCACCGCCGAGGACGTGGCGGAGGTGGTCGGCGCCTGGACCGGCATTCCCGCGGGCCGTCTCATGGAGGGTGAGACCGAGAAGCTGCTGCGCATGGAGGATGACCTCAGCCAGCGCGTCATCGGGCAGGCGGAGGCGGTGCGGGCAGTCTCCGACGCGGTGCGGCGCAGCCGTGCCGGCATTGCCGACCCCAACCGGCCCACCGGTTCGTTCCTGTTCCTGGGCCCGACCGGTGTCGGCAAGACCGAACTGGCCAAGGCACTCGCGGAGTTCCTCTTCGACGACGAGCGGGCGATGATCCGCATCGACATGAGCGAGTACTCCGAGAAGCACTCCGTAGCCCGGCTGGTCGGTGCACCCCCCGGCTACGTCGGCTACGAGGAGGGCGGCCAGTTGACCGAGGCCGTGCGCCGCCGGCCGTACAGCCTGGTGTTGCTCGACGAGGTCGAGAAGGCCCACCCGGAGGTGTTCGACATCCTCCTGCAGGTCCTCGACGACGGCCGGCTGACCGACGGCCAGGGCCGCACCGTGGACTTCCGCAACACGATCCTGGTGCTCACCTCCAACATGGGTTCGCAGTTCCTCATCGAGCAGACCGTCCCGTTCGAGGTGCGGCAGGAGCAGGTCATGGCGGTCGTCCGGCAGTCCTTCAAGCCGGAGTTCCTCAACCGGCTCGACGATGTGGTGATGTTCCAGCCACTGAGTCAGACCGAGCTCGCACAGATCGTGGACCTGCAGGTGGCGGCTCTCGACGAGCGGCTGGCCAGCCGGCGGATCAGCCTCGCCGTCACTGACGCTGCGAAGACATGGTTGGCCGAGCAGGGCTTCGACCCGATCTACGGTGCCCGGCCGCTGCGGCGCCTGGTCCAGAAGGAGATCGGGGACCAACTCGCCCGGGCCATCCTGTCCGGCGATGTCCGGGATGGCCAGGCCGTGACCGTCGACGTCGAGGGCGACCACCTGGTCCTCGCCTGAGGTGCTGGCGCGCGACCCGCGCGAACGGACCAGATGTGATCGCGTGGGACCCGCGCCGACGTGGCGCGCATTAGGGTGACCCCCATGCGCACAGTCCTCATCGCCGCAACCGCCGGCGCCATCGCCATGACCGGTGCCGGGACGGCCCAGGCCGCCGACGACGTGACGGTCATGACCCGCAACGTCTTCCTCGGGGCCGACCTCGGCCCGGCCCTGCGGGCGGGTAGCGGCAGTGAGTTCCTCACCGCCATCGGCGAGATCGTGCGGCAGGTGGAGGCCACGAACTTCCCGCGCCGCGCCAAGGGCCTGGCCGCCGAGATTCAGCAGCGCAAGCCCGACCTCATCGGCTTGCAGGAGGCGGCTCTGTGGCGCAAGGGCAAGGTCGACCTCAACGCCGTCTACAACCAAGAGCCGACCGCCACGAAGGTCGTCCAGGACTTCGTGAAGATCCTTCTCAAGGAAGTCAACAAGGGCAAGGTCAAGTACGAGATCGTGAAGATCCACAACGAGTTCGACTTCGAGGCGCCGGCCGATCTCGACAACAACCTGAAGACGGGCAAATCCGGCGCGGAGGCGAACTACCGGCTGACCATGCGCGACGCCATCCTCAAGCGCAAAGGCGTCGGCATCAAGACCAAGGACCTGCGCGGCAAGCAGTACACGGTGAAGAACTCATTCACGGCGAAGGTCGCCAACTTCGTCACCGTCACGTCGCGCCGCGGCTGGCTGTCGACCCGCGCCAAGGTGGGCGACGGGCCATGGTTCACCTTCGCGAACACGCATCTGGAGGCGTTCGACGACCGAACGCAGGTACCGAGCATCCGCGCCCGGCAGGCCGAGGAGTTCGCGAAGGCGATGGCGAAGGTGAAGGGTCCGCTCATCGCCCTGGGCGACTTCAACTCCGACTTCCCGGGGTTGGTGCCCGGTGACGAGCAGGCGTTCGAGGCATTGACCGCGGCGGGCTTCAAGGACATCGGCACCATCACCCCGCTGAGTTGCTGCATCAACGACTCCTACGACCTCAAGTCCGGCGGATCGATCGACGACTTCGACCATCGCGTCGACCAGATCTTCACCACCACGCCGAAGAAGGTGAAGCGTCTCAAGACGTGGGTCGTCGGCCGCGAGCAGTCCTTCGGGTACTGGCACTCCGATCACGCGGGAGTGGTGGGCAAGTACGCGCTCAAGTGAGCGAATGCAGCCAGGCGCTGGTCTCGGCTCGCTTGCCGCGGACCCACTCCAGGCGCGCGCCGACCAGGAGTAGCACCCCTCCGGTGATCCCCAGCGCCAGCCAGCGGGGGAACAGATCCAGCGTCGCGAAGACCTGAGCCGTCGCGGCGATCGCCACCGCTGCCGCGCTCGGCACGACCAGTCCGGCCAGGTGCCGGTGGACCCCCCACAGCAGCAACCCCACGCCGCAGATCATGACCAGGGCGAAGCGGATCAGGGCCGGCTGGGCCCAGACGTCCACCCACACCAGCAGCGCGCTCGGGATCAGCGCGAAGGTGACTGCCGGTCCGTAGACGATCAGCGACCGTTGTTCGCCGGCCCGGGCCTGCAGGAGCCCGGCCATCAGCAGTAGTCCTGCGAGCACGAGGGTCGGCGTCTCGAACGACGGCACGCTCTCCCACCGCAGCAGCACGGCGACTCCCACGCTGAGTGCGCCGAACCACGCCACCGGGCCGGCAGGCCTGCGCAGCGCCAGCCCGAACATGGCGACCCCCGCCACAGCAGCCACGACGTCGAGGTGCGCGGGGTCGTGCATCACCCACGACGTCCACAGGGTGCCGGCGGCGAGCATGCCCAGGAGCACGTGCGTTCGGCCCAGCCAGAAGAGCAGCCCCGCGCCGGCCACTGCCATGCCCAGCGCCAGCCAGCCGGACTCCGGCAGCAGGCCGCCCACCAGCGTGAGCCACAGGCCGAACAGCGGCCATCCGACGTAGGCCGACGCTGTGATCCGTTCGCCGAAGACCAGCACCACCAAGAGGACGGCGGCGATCACGACGATCGCTCCCAGCGGCGGGGTCTGCGTGAGCAAGCCGAGGGTCAGCGCGACCGTCACGAGCAGGCTGAGTGTTCCGCTGAGCAGGCGCGGGACCGACAGTCCGGCCACCGCGAAGAACAGGCCGGTCGTGAGCGCCAAGTAGGTCAGCGCCGCCACGGTGGTCTCCATCTGGCCGTTGTCCAGGAACCCTGTGGCGACCCCCAGCGCGGCACCCAGGGCCCAGGGGGCGCTCAACCACCCCAGCCACGTCCAGGCCTGCAGTCCGCTCACGTGGCCGAACAACAGCCCACCAGCGGTCAGCCCGAGCGTGACGAGCAGCCAGTACGGACGTTCCGTGTCGGCCCATGCCGTCCGGATCACGCCCAGCGCCGGTGCCGCGGTGGCGATGATGACGGTCAGGGCGAAGGCGACGACGGCCAGTGCTTCGGCCGTCCGGGGCGTGCGGTGACGCAGGGCCAGGGCGGTGCCGGCGGCCAGCAGTGTCGCGACGAACATCAGCACGAGTTGTCCGTACGGCCCGATCACGTCCCAGGCCACGGCGACGAACACCAGGCCGGCCAGGATCAGAAGTCCCGCGCCGAGCCCGATGAGCAGCATCTGGGTGGAACCGCCGCGGTGCGGGACGGGCGCGGGTGCAGCCGATGCGACCGGCCAGATCCGGTACTCGTACGCTGTGGCGGGATCCGGGGGCGGTGACTGCTCAGCGATCCGGTCCCACAGCCACCGCCGCCGCTGGTCCAGGTACGCGTACTCCCTCAAGTACCCGGCGTACCCGCGGTAGCCGCACTCGCAGGTCAGCATCCCCGCGGCATCCATCTGCGCGTCGGTCAGCGGCTGACCGCAGCGCGGGCAGGTCACGCCCGCCTGGTTCACGCTCCCAGGGTATTCGCAAGGTCAGGCCGCGTGCGCCCGTTCGAAGTCCAGCAACCACTGCTTCGTGTCGATCCCGCCGGCGAATCCGGTGAGGGTCCCGGTGGAGCCCACCACCCGGTGGCAGGGGACCACGATGGACAGCGGGTTACGGCCGTTGGCCGCCCCGACCGCGCGCGCCTTGCGGGGGTCGCCGAGCCGGGTCGCCTGCTCGCCGTAGGTGATCGTGCGGCCGTAGGGGATCCCCCGCAGGATGTCCCAGGCGGCGAGTTGGAAATCGGTGCCGACTGGATCCAGGGGGACGTCGAATGTGGTGCGCAGCCCGGCGAAGTACTCGTCCAGTTCTTCGACCGCCTGCCGCAGGACCGGGTGATCGGGGTCGTCCTCGCCGGTCAGGGTTGCGCGCGGGTCGTCCGGCCACCAGACAGCCCGCAGCCCGGCATCGTTCGCCACCAGGGTCAGCGTCCCGATCGGGCTCTTGTAGTCGCAGTACGCCATCTTCAGTCCTCTCCGAGGTTCCACAAGTAGTGCATCGCGTAGGAGCGCCACGGCTTCCAGCGCTGGTCGTCGGGATCGAGGCCGCGGGCCGCGGCGCCGCGGACGATCCCGAGGTCGGTGGGCAGGCTCACGTCGGGATCCCCGAGGGCCCGCATCCGGATGTACTTGGCGGTCCACGGCCCGACGCCGGGGATGGCGAGCAGTTGGCGTTCCGCCTCGTCCCAATCGGTGCCGGGGTCGAGGCGCACCTCGCCGGCAGTCAGTCGCCGCCCGAGTTCGATCACGGTGGCGGCACGACGCCGCGGCATCTGCAGTGTGGCCTCGTCGAGCGCGGCGATCTGCTCCGGACGCGGGAAGTGACCGTGGCGGGCCAGGCGGCCAGCGGCGGTGCGGGCGGCGGCCACGCTGACCTGCTGGCCCAGCACGGCCCGGATCGCGGTCTCCGCCGGGTCGAAACCGCAGGGACTGCGCAGCCCCGGGATGCGCGCCACGGGCAAGGTCTCGCCGAGCACCTCGCTGATCGCCTGTGGATCGGCGTCCAGATCGAGCATGCGCCGCAACCGGCTGACGGCGGGCGCCAGGTCGCGCACATCCTCGATCCGCAACTCGACCCGGCAGTGGTCCTCCTGCGCGGTGATAGCGGCGTGTCCGGTGCCTCGCGGCAGGCGAAGGGTGCGGGTGAACGTCACACCGTCCCAGGTCTCCACGCCCGGGATGGCCCGCTGGCCCAAGAAGCGCAACAGGACGTCACCGGCGAACGGCCGCCGGGTGGCCAGCCGCAGGCTGATCGCGCCCGGCTCGGGGTGGCCTCGGCGCAGATCGCCCGGCGTCGCTGCGTACACCTCGCGGATCGTGTCGTTGAACTGCCGGACACTGCCGAACCCCGCCGCGAACGCGATGTCCGCGGCGGACATGGAGGTGTTCTCCAGCAGCACGCGGGCGGTGCGGGCACGGTTGGCCCGCGCGATGGCCAGGGGCCCGGCACCGACTTCCGCGGAGAGCATGCGCGTCACGTGGCGCTGGGTGTAGCCGAGGGCACTCGCCAGCCCCGCCACCCCGTCCCGGTCCACGACCCCGTCGGCGATCAGCCGCATGGCCCGGGCGACGAGGTCATCGCGGGTGTTCCACTCCGGGGAGCCGGGGGAGGCGTCGGGTCGGCACCGTTTGCAGGCGCGGAATCCAGCAGCCTGTGCAGCGGCGGCCGTGCGGTGGAACTCGACGTTGCCCCGCCGTGGTGTGATGGCCGGGCAACTGGGACGGCAGTAGATGCCGGTGGTGCGCACCGCGGTGACGAACCAGCCGTCGAAGCGCTCGTCGCGACTGGCCACGGCGCGGTAGCAGGCGTCGGCGTCGAGCGGTTCCATGGCTCGATTCTGCCCCGCGCCAGGCTCTGGCTCTGGCGGTTTTCGGACATTGCGTTCCGGGGCGCGCAGCGGCCGTCGTCGCGGTGTTCGGTCGGAGGTCCACGACGTCTTCCCGGTTGTTCCGTCGATGGGCCCCCTCACAGTGATCCTGGGGTCGCTGTCCTGTGCCGGGTGCCTGGACCTGTGACTGGTCAGCGACCCGCAGGCCTGCCCCGTCGCCGACATCCTCGTGGCTGGTGTGCGCGACGGTCTTGCGGCGCTGGGCCTCCCGGCGAGGTGACCGCCGGCCCGCGCCTCGGAGTTAAACTGCAGCCATGGATCTCCCCGTACTGCAGGTGAGAGATCTGGTGAGGCGCTTCGGCGAGCAGACCGCAGTCGACGGGGTGTCGTTCCGGATCGCAGCGGGCGAGACGTACGGGCTGCTCGGGCCGAACGGCGCCGGCAAGACCACGACGATCAACATGATCGCGGGACTGCTCACCGCAGACAGTGGTGAGGTGCGACTGCTAGGCGAGCCGTTGACGGGTGCCCGCAAGTCACTGATCGGCCTGGTGCCACAAGACATCGCCCTGTACCCGGATCTGTCCGCCGTGGAGAACCTGCGGTTCTTCGGGCAACTGCAGAACCTCAACGGCGCGAGGTTGCAGGAGCGGATCGCGCATGTGCTGGACGTCGTCGGGCTGGCTGACCGTGCCAAGGACCGCATCGAGACGTACTCCGGAGGGATGAAGCGCCGGGCCAACATCGCTGTCGGCCTGCTGCACGAGCCGCAGTTGCTCATCCTCGACGAGCCCACGGTCGGCGTCGACCCGCAGAGCCGCAACAGCATCCTGGAGGCCGTCGCGGCGCTCGGCGGTTCCGGTATGGCGGTGCTGTACACGACGCACTACATGGAGGAGGCCGAGCGGCTGTGCGACCGCGTCGGCATCATCGATTCCGGCCAGCTCATCGCCGAGGGGACCCGGGACGAACTCGTCGACCGCCTCGGCGAGAGCAGCACGGTGACGATGCGCATCACCGGTGTGCCGGAGCAGGTGCGGGGCTGGGTCGACGACCTCGAGGCGATGCCCGGGGTGACCACCGTGAAGACCGTTGACGGCCAGGTGGCCGTGGTGGCCGCCCGGGGCCGGCCTTGATCGCACCTGCGGTCCAGGCAGCGCAGTACCGGCATGTGGACGTTACCGGCGTCGATGTCGCCGAGCCCGACCTCGAGGCTGTGTTCCTGCACCTGACGGGAAAGGCGCTGCGGGACTGATGTGGCGCGACGTGTGGCTCATCGCCGCTCTCGGACTGCGGCGGTCCATCCGCGACCGGTCCATCCTGATCCAGGCGGTGGTGGCGCCTATCGTCATCGCCCTGGTCGTGGGGGCGGCGTTCGGCACCGGGTTCACCTTGAACGTGACGATCGGGATCGTCGACCGGGATGGCTCCGGTCTTTCGGGTCAGATCGCCCAGGGCCTCACCGGTGCCGGTGGCGACGGTATCGCCTTCTCCAGCCTGGACGGCGATGTGGATCAGGCCTTGGACTCCGGGGCGTACGACGCAGTGGTCGTGCTGCCCGCGGGGCTGTCCGAGGACGTGTTGTCCGGGGATCCCGCGCAGCTCGATGTGGTGGGACGCGCGACCGACCCGCTGGCGCAGTCGGTGGCGGAGTCCGTTGCCACGGGCGTGGCGGCCGATCTGCAGACGGCCCGGGTCACCGCTGTGGCTGCGACGGCCATGGGGCTCGATGCCGGGGCCGTCATCCAGAAGGCGGTGAGCGCCCCCGTCCCGATCGTCGTGGAACAGGGGGAAGTGAGCGGCACGTTCTCCGTCATGGCGTACTTCGCCCCTGGGATCGCGATGCTGTTCCTGTTCTTCATCATCGGCAATGGTGCCCGGTCCATCATCGTCGAGCGCGACGAGGGGACCCTGCCGCGCATCCTGGCGGGCCCGGTGGCACCGGCGGCCGTCCTGCTGGGCAAGACCGTGGGGGTGATGATCGTCGGTGTCGTCAGCATGACCGCGGTGTGGCTGATCACCTGGATCGGCTTCGGCGCTTACTGGGGCGATCCGGTGGGAGTGTTCCTGGTGATCGTCGCCGCCGTCACGGCGATCGCTGGGATCTCGCTGCTCATCACCGGCCTTGCGCGCACGGAGAACCAGGCCGACGCGCTGACGACCATCCTTGCGCTGCTGTTCGCCATCGCCGGTGGCACGTTCTTCTACGGGGCCTCCGGGACCCTGTCCGACCTGCGGTTGTTCACCCCCAACGGGCAGGCACTGTCCGCTCTGGTCGACCTGGCGGCAGCGCAGGCCGAGGTGGTCGAGGTGTTGCCGCAGGTGCTGTTGCTGGTCGGTGTCGGTGTCGGGTGCGCGGTCATCGGACTGGTGGCCCTGCGCAACAGGGTGCTGGCATGAGGCCGACACTGGCGACGGCGCGCGTGGAGTGGACGCGGTACTTCCGCGACCGGATCGCGCTGTTCACCACGATCGCGCTGCCCGTGGTGCTCGTGCTGCTGATCGGGCTCAGCTTCGGGCAGAGTTCGGAACGGCTGCCGGTGGGACTGCTGGCGCAGGATCCCGGCCCGCTGGGAACGAGTCTGGTGGCCGAACTCGAGCAGTCCCCGGCACTGGATGTCCAGGAGTACACCGAGCCCACGCAGTTGTACCGCGACATCCGCATGGGCCTGCTCGGAGGCGGGGTGGCGGTGCCCGCGGACGGGCAGCCGGTGCAGATCTACGTGCAGCAGGCCTCGACCGGTGCCGGAGTGGTGGTTTCCACGGTCAACGCCGCGGCGGCGCAGATCGGGACCCGGGCGACCGCGGTCGATGTGCTGTCCGGCGAGGTGCCGGTCCCGAAGGTGCAGGCGGCAGTGGACGAGGCGATGGCCGACGTCCCGGCGGTCGACGTGGCCACGCGCAGCATAGGTGCAGTGAACGCGATGGATGCCAACCGGTTCGCCTCGGCGGTGCCGTCGCAGTTGATGCTGTTCACGTTCCTCAACGGGCTACTGGGTGCGGCCGCGCTCGTGCAGGCCCGCCAGCTCGGGGTATTCCAGCGGACGCTGGCGGCGCCGCACGGCCTGGCGGTCTACCTATCGGGGCTGGGTCTGTCGCGCTTCTTCATCGCACTGGTGCAGGCCGCCATCCTGCTCATTCTCGGGCGGGTGTCGTTCGGCATCTCCTTCGGTGATCCGGTGGCGGTCCTTACGCTCGTGTTCATCTACTCGGTGATCGCCTCGGCGGCGGGAATGCTGCTGGGCGCCGTCGCCCGTACGCCCGCCCAGGCCGTGGCCGTGGCGGTGCCGGGGGGCATAGTGCTCGGGATGCTCGGCGGCACGATGTGGCCGCTGTCGGTGGTCGGCCCGGCCATGCAGCGCATCGGGCACCTGACGCCGCTCCGGGGCCAGCCGCGCGGCGGGGCGACGGGAGCCGTTGGGCGGCCAGCCAGCTGTGGGCGGGAGAGGTGCGGGCGTTTGGGAGCGATGCAACCGGTCTTTTTCGCTCCCGGGTGTGGGTCTGTGGGCTGTCGGCGCCAGCCAGCTGTAGGCGGGAGAGGTGCGGGCGTTTGGGAGCGATGCAACCGGTCTTTTTCGCTCCCGGGTGTCCGTTTCGCTCCCGGGTAGAGGTGGGGGTTACCGGCGCGCCCGCCAGGCGGGAGAGGTGCGGGCGTTTGGGAGCGATGCAACCGGTGCTTTTCCCTCCCGGGTGTGGGTCTGTGGGCTGCGGCGCCAGCCAACTGTAGGCGGGAGAGGTGCGGGCGTTTGGGGAGCGATGCAACCGGTGCTCCCCCCCTGCGGGCCTCGCCACGGTCGGGCGCCCTTAGCGGTAGGCCGCAACCCCGGTCAGGGCCTCGCCGATCACCAGTGTGTGCATCTCGTTCGTGCCCTCGTAAGTGAACACCGACTCGAGGTTGTTCATGTGCCGGATCACCGGGTACTCCAAAGTGATCCCGTTGCCACCGAGGATGCCGCGGCACTCCCGCGCGATGTTCAGTGCCTCCCGCGCGTTGTTCAGTTTGCCCAGGCTCACCTGTTCGGGCCGGATGAGGTGCTCGTCCTTGAGCCGGCCGAGGTGCAGCGCGAGCAGCGTGCCCTTGCCCAACTCCAAGGCCATGTCCGCAAGCTTGCGCTGGGTCAGCTGGAACCCGGCGATCGGCCTGTCGAACTGCTCGCGGCTGATGCTGTAGTCCACGGCCGTCTCCAGGCAGTCGCGAGCCGCGCCCAGCGTGCCAAACACGATGCCGAAGCGCGCCTCGTTGAGGCATGACAGCGGTCCGCGCAGGCCCACCACGCCGGGCAGGACCGCGTCGGCTGGCAGCCGCACCTCGTCGAGGACCAACTCGCTGGTGACGGAGGCCCGCAGGGACAACTTCTTGTGAATGAGGTGCGCGCTGAAGCCCGGGGTGTCCGTCGGAACCACGAAGCCGCGGATGCCCTCATCGGTGCGCGCCCAGACGACCGCCACGTCGGCGACGTTGCCGTTGGTGATCCACATCTTCGTGCCGTTCAGGACCCAGTCGTCGCCGTCCCGCTTGGCGCTGGTGAGCATGCCGCCGGGGTTGGACCCGAAGTCCGGCTCGGTGAGGCCGAAGCAGCCGATCTTCTCGCCAGCGGCCATGCCCGGCAACCACCGCTGCTTCTGCGCCTCGGACCCGAACGCGTGGATCGCGTACATCGCCAGCGACCCCTGCACGCTGACCAGCGAGCGGATGCCCGAGTCGCCGGCCTCCAGTTCCAGACAGGCCAGGCCGTAGGCAACAGCCGATGTCCCCTGGCAGCCGTAGCCCTCCAAGTGCATGCCCAGCACGCCGAGCTCGCCGAGCTCCAAGGCCAACTCGCGGGCCGGGATTTCGCCGGCCTCGAACCAGTCGGCCACCTGCGGCTTGATGCGGGTCTCGACGTAGTCGCGCACCACGTCGCGGATCGCCCGCTCCTCCTCGCTGAGGAGGTGATCGATGTCGAACAACTGGAAGGGGCTCTGGGGTGCTTTGCTCATGACTTCTCCTCGGTTGGCTCAGGCGGTCCGTTGCCGGAGCAAGTGGGAACGCACCCACGCCACGGAGTGGTCGCGGTGCAGGTCGTGCAGGCGGATGGTCTCGGGGACATCCCGGCGGCGCAGGGCCTCGATCATCGCGGCGTGTTCTTCCCGCACCCGCTCACGGTTGCCCGACTGCTGGAAGTACAGCGTGCGGTAGACGTCGGAAGTGTCCCACAACTGCCGCAACAGGCGGGTCAGCCGGGGCATGCCGGCGGCCTCGAACAGCGCGAAGTGGAAGCGCCGGTTGGCGTCGGTGACGGCGGCGAGGCCGCTGGCTTCCGACACGGCCTGTGCCAGTCGCTCCAACTCGGCGACATCCTCGTCGCGCAGGGTGGGCACCGCGGTGCGGATCGCCTCCTCCTCGAGCAGGCTGCGCACGCGGTAGACCTCCTGCAGGTCGGTGACGCTCAACTCCGTCACGAAGTAGCCGCGATGGGGGAAGTGCGTGACCAGCCCCTCGGCGGTCAGCAACTGCAGTGCCTCGCGCACGGGGACCCGGCTGACCGCGTACCGTTCGGCGACGACCTCCTGGATCAACTGCTCGCCGGGAGCCAGCTCGCCGCTGAGGATGTCGGATCGCAGCGCGTCGAGCACACGTTGCTGGGCGGTGCTCATCGGCCGCTCCGGTCCTTCAGCAGGGCCAGCACCTGCTCGCGGTCCTCGCCGACTTCCGGCGGGGCGGTGCGGTACTCCGCGGGTGTCCGGGAGTAACGCACCGGGTTCGCCACTTGCGCAACGGGCTGCGGGCGACGGGAGTCCGCAAGCGCAACGACGGGCCCGAGCCCGAGGTCAGCGGCCAGCGCCACACCCTGCGCGACATCGTTGATAGGGCCGCAGGGCACACCGGCTGCGGTGAGTGCGGCCTGCCAGTCGTCGGCCCCGCGGGCCGCCAGCAGGCCCTCCAGTAGGCCCTTGAGTTCCTCCCGGTGGGCAACGCGGGTGGTGTTGGTGGGGTAGTCGCCGGCCAGTTCCGGCGAGCCGAGCACGGCGACGAGCCGGGCGAACTGGGTGTCGTTGCCCACCGCGATCACCATCGGACGGTCGGCGGTGGCGAAGACCTCGTACGGGGCGATCGAGGGGTGGGCGTTGCCCATCAGGTCCGGCACCACGCCTGCGCCGGCGTAGGCCGACGACTGGTTCACCAGCGACGACAGCAGCGCACCGAGCAGAGTGACCTCGAGGTGCTGGCCCGTGCCCCCGTGGTCCCGGTGTCGCAGGGCCGCCAAGATCCCCACTGCTGCGTGCAGTCCGGTGAGCACGTCGACCACCGCAACCCCGGCCTTGGTGGGCTCGTCGATCCCCGTGATGCTCATCAGACCACCCATGGCCTGCACGAGCAGGTCGTACCCGGGCAGGTCGCGCCCGGCGCCGGTGCCGAAGCCGCTGATCGAGCAGTAGACGACGTCGGGGTTCTGCGTGGCCACCGTGTCATAGTCAAGACCGAAGCGCCGCAGGCCGCCGGGTTTGTAGTTCTCGACCAGCACGTCGCAGGCCGCGGCCAGATCCTGTGCCAACGCCACGTCGCCTGGCCCCCCGAGGTCCAGGGCGATCGACATCTTGTTGCGGTTCACGGCCTGGAAGTACGTGGATTGGCCGTCGGCGGTGAAGGGCGGTCCCCAGGCCCGCGTGTCGTCTCCTGCGCCGGGACGCTCCACCTTGACCACCGTGGCACCGAGGTCGGCCAGCAGCATCGTGGCGTACGGTCCGGCCAGCACGCGGGTGAAGTCCGCGACGAGCACCCCGTCGAGAGCGGCCATGGTCACAGTCTCCTTGCATGCAATAATGCTCAGATTGTATACAAAGAGTCGAGTAGTGGGTCAACCCAGCCATCCGCGCAGGCGGCGCAGGGCCTCGTCAAGCACCTCTTCGCGCTTGCAGAATGCCCACCGGACGAACGGCGCGCTCACCTGCGGGTGGTCGCTGAGCGCCGACAGCGGGATCGCCACCACCCCCGCCTCGTGCGGCATGCGATGGCAGAACTGATCACCGTCGGTGAAGCCGAGCGGGCGCACATCCGTTGTGGCGAAGTATGTGCCCTGCGGGGCGATGACCCGCATCCCGAGTGCGCTCAGCCCCTCGCACAGGCGGTCCCGCTTCCCGGCGAGGTCGGCCCGGAAGCCATCGAAGTACGCATCGGGCAGGCGCAGGCCGGCGGCGATCGCGGGCTGGAAGGGCCCACCGGAGACGTACGACAGGTGTTGCCGGACGACCCTTACCGCTGCGATGAGATCGGCCGGACCGCTGGCCCAACCCACCTTCCAGCCGGTGAAGGAGAACGACTTGCCGCCGGAGCCGACCGTGACGGTGCGTTCCCACATGCCGGGCAGCGTTGCGATCGGGACGTGGGTGTTGTCGTCGAACCACAAGTGCTCGTAGGCCTCATCGGCCAGCACCAGCAGGTCGTTGGCCACGGCGAAGCGGGCGAGCTCGGCCAGCTCGGCACCGGTGAACACGACTCCGGTCGGGTTGTGGGGGCTGTTCAGCAACAGCATGCGCGTGCCGCTGGTGAGCGCCCGTTGCATCGCCGCCACATCGGGCCGCAGCGTCTCGGCAGTCAGCGGCACGGCGATCCGTTCGGCACCGGCCAGCGCGATGGTGGCTGCGTACAGGTCGAAATACGGATCGAGCACCATCACCTGCTCACCGGGTTCGACCAGCGCCAGGATGGCCGCGGCGATGGCTTCAGAGGCACCGGTGGTCACGACGACGCCATCGTCATCGACCGGCAGACCGTAGAACCGCCGCTGGTGTTCGACGATCGCCGCGCGCAGGTCGGGGTCTCCGTGCGCCGGTGGGTACTGGTCGCCGCGACCCTCCGCGATGGCCCGTTGTGCCACCTTCCGGACCTGCGGCGGGCCACCCGTGTCCGGGAACCCCTGCCCGAGGTTGACCGCGCCGAGTCGCGAGGCGAGGCCGGACATCTCCCCGAAGATCGTGCGCTCGTAGGGGCGCATGCGCCGGACCAGTGGATCGGACATGGCTCGATTGTGATGTCCTCCGGTGGCGTCACGTCGCGTTGGGGAGCAGGATTCCCAATCGTGGGAGTTGCGTTGGTAACGGGTCCGACCGCCGGGATCGGCCGGGAGATCGCGGTCGAGTTGGCACTGCAGGGTCATCATCTGATCCTTGTGTCGCGCGACGAGACGCGGCTCACGGAGTTGGCGACCGAGTTGGGCGATGCCGAGGTGCTGACAGCGGACCTGTCCGACCGGGCGCAACTTGCGGTCGTGGAGCAGGCGGCCGAGGGCGTGGACTGGCTGGTGAACAATGCCGGCTACGGACTCAACACGTCGTTCGACCAGTCCTCGGTGGCGGAGGAGCAGGAGCTGCTCGACGTCCTTGTGACGGCGGTCATGCGCCTGACTCACGCGGCACTGCCCGGGATGCTCGCGCGAGGTCACGGCCGGATCCTGAACACCTCCAGCATCGCCGGCTGGGTGCCGTTGGGGACCTACTCGGCGGCCAAGGCCTGGGTGACGGTGTTCTCCGAGGGGCTGGCGGCACAGACCCCGGCCGGCATCCACGTCACAGCGCTGTGCCCCGGCTTCACCCGCACCGAGTTCCACGAGCGGGCCGCCATGGACATCGGCGGGCCGGGTTTGATGTGGCTGGACGCCGGGCGGGTGGCGCGGCAGGGCATCCGGGACTGCGAGCGGGGCACCGTGCTGTCGATCCCGAGCCTGCGGTACCGAGCGGTGTCGTTGGCGGCGCGGCACACGCCCCGGCGTATTCTGCGCACCGTTGCGGGGATTCGGGAGGAGGGTCGCTGATGCGTCTGGTCGTGCTCGGAGGCACCCGGTTCGTGGGCCGTGCTATCTGTGCTGCCGCGCACCGGCGCGGGTACGACGTCGTGGTTTTCAACCGCGGCCAGAGCGGACCTCCGCCCAGCGGGGCGCTGGCCGTGCGCGGCGACCGCACGATGATCTCCGACCTGCGCCAGCTCGCGAAGATGATCGACGACCGTGGCGGCGCGGACCTCATCATCGACCCCGCCTGCTACGCGCCGTCCCACGCCCTGATGAGTGCGCGCATCCTCAAGGACATCGCACCCGGCTACGCGGTGGTCTCCACGGTCACGGCCCACAGACAGTGGCCCGCCGAACCGGTCGAATCCGGCTCGCCCATCTACGACACCGGCATCACTGAGGGCCCGAGCACCGACATGATGCTGTACGGCAGGCTCAAGGCCGGCGTCGAACGCGCGGTGGAGACCATCTTCGGGGAGATCAACACCCTCGTCCTGAGGCCCGGGGTGGTGCTGGGCCCCAACGAGGACCTCGGGCGCCTGCCCGACTACCTGCGCCGTAGTGCCCGTGGTGACGGATTCGTCGTGGGCGGCTCGCCGGACATGGGGTTCCAGTACGTCGACGTGCGCGACCTCGCGGAGTTCGTGCTGACGTGCGCGGAGACCGGCCGACCGGGTCGGTACGACGTCGTCACGCCACCGGGGCAGTACACGTGGGGAGATCTGGCTGGCAGCGTCGCCGAAGTCACCGGTGGCACCCCCGTGTTCGTGTCCGACGATGATCTGGTGGCTGCCGGCGTGGAACCGTGGCGGGGACTGCCGCTGTGGGTGCCCGCGGCGCCGGACAACGCGGGGCTGTGGTCGGTGGACGGCCGGGCGGCGTTCGACTACGGGTTCGCGCCGCGGCCCCTTGCGCAGACCGTCGCCGACACCTGGACGTGGTTGCAGAAGGAGGGGTTGGACTGGGAGCCGACTTCTCGCGCCGCGGTCCATGGCATCGACCCGCAGACCGAACAGGAACTGCTTGCCGCGGCGGGGCAGTGAACTCAGAAGCAGTCAGCGGCGACGGCCCGTAGCCGGCCTGCCAGATCGTCGGCGGGCAGCACGTCCCAGCCCCGGAGATCCGCCAGGTGGCCCTCCTGCTCGCCGATGTACGTCACGGGCGCATCCGGCCAGTCCTGCACACCCTGCCGGGGCAGTTCCCCTTCGACGATGACGTAACCGACCACCCGCCGCCTGGACGCCCTCTGTGCGAAGCCGAGTGCGGCCAGCATGCGTCCCGCCGTGCCGTGTGCCACGAGCAGCACCGGCGGCCGGCCCGGATCGGTGGCCAGTTCCAGGGCGCAGTGCGCGACCCAGGCGCCGGCCAGATCCAGATCGCCGTCCACGGTGCTCTCGCCCAGATCGGGGACGATCCGGACCCGGTGGTTGTAGGCCGCCATTTCCGCGGCGACCTCACGGCGGGGCCAGTCCTCGCCCGGCACCGGCGGCAGCAGCGCGATCGTGATGCTCGGGCTCATGCCAGTCCGAGGTCGGCCAGACTCAGGGCAGCTCGGTACTCCAGCCCGGCTGCCCGCACGGCGTCCCCGGCCCCGCGGTCGACGATGACGGCCACCGCGGCAACCGTCGCACCGGCCTCCTGCAGCGCCTCGACGGCGGCCAGGACGCTGGAGCCGGTGGTGGAGGTGTCCTCGACGGCCAGCACCCGGCGCCCGGCGACGTCCGGGCCCTCGATGCGGCGCTGAAGCCCGTGCGCCTTTCCCTGCTTGCGCACCACGAAAGCGTCCAGCGGCTGACCGGGTGCGTGCAGCATGGCGGTGGCCACGGGATCCGCCCCGAGAGTCAGGCCCCCCACCGCGTCATAGGCCAGGTCGGCGGTCAGGTCGCGCATCACCGAGCCCACCAGTGGTGCGGCCTCGTGATCGAGTGTCACGCGCCGCAGGTCCACGTAGTAGTCGGCCTGCCTGCCCGAGGACAGGGTGACCTTGCCGTGGACCACGGCCTTGTCCAGGATCTGTTGCTTCAACCGCTCCAGGTCGCTCACACAGGCCAGCCTAATTGTTCGGTCGCCAGGCGCCACGGCGCCGACCGCCAGGTGGCCGCATGCGGCTCAGGTACCGTCGTGAGCATGGCTGACCTTGTCGCGCTGCTGGATTTCCTCGATCCGGAGAACATCCTCACGTGGCTCGGCCCGCTGGCCCTCATCGGCGTGATCCTCATCATCTTCGCCGAGTGCGGGCTGCTGATCGGCTTCTTCCTCCCGGGCGACTCCCTGCTGTTCATCACCGGGTTGTTCATCGCGCAGGGTTTCATCGACACTCCGATCTGGCTGGCGGCGCTGCTGCTCGCGCTGGCCGCCGTGATCGGCAACGCCACCGGCTACTGGATCGGCTACAAGGCCGGGCCGCGGCTTTTCAGCCGGCCCGACTCCCGGTTGTTCAAGAAGGAGTACGTGGACAAGACCCATCAGTTCTTCGAGCGTTACGGTCCGCGCGCCGTGGTGCTGGCGCGGTTCGTGCCGATCGTGCGCACGTTCATCACGGCCATGGCTGGGGTGGGGCGCATGGACTTCCGCGTGTACATGACGTACTCGGCCATCGGTGGGCTCCTTTGGGGCGCGGGCGTCACGTACCTCGGCTACCTGCTCGGCAACGTGCCGTTCGTGAAGGAGCACATCGAGTTGATCCTCATCGGGGTCGTGTTCGTGAGCGTGCTGCCCATCGTGTACGAGTACATCCGGCACAAGCGCGAGGCCGCAGCTGCGAGTGTCCCGGAGTAGCCGCGGGTGGTGTCAGCCCCGATCACGCGTGCTGCAGCGCCCAGGCCCACATGGCGATCGCGGCCGCGGCACCCGCGTTGATCGACCGGGTCGACCCGTACTGCGTGATGTGCAGCACCCGCTCGCACACAGCCAGTGACTCCGGGCTCAACCCCGGCCCCTCCTGGCCGAAGAGCAGCACACACGCCGCCGGCATCGCCGCGCCCTCCAGCGGCACAGACCCCGCAAGGTTGTCGATCCCGAGCACGGGCACGCCCAGCCCCAGCAGGTCCGCCGGGTGATCGTGATGCGCCACGTGCAGGTAGCGGTCGGTGACCATCGCTCCGCGCCGGTTCCAGCGCCGCTTGCCGACGATGTGCACAGCCGCGACGTTGAATGCGTTCGCGGTGCGCACGACCGACCCGATGTTGAAGTCGTGCTGGAAGTTCTCGATGGCCACGTGCAGGCCGTGCCGGGTCGTGTCGAGCTCGGCGATGATCGCCTCGCGGCGCCAGTAGCGGAAGCGGTCCTCCACATTGCGGGTGTCCCCTTCGGCGAGCAGCGCCGGATCCAGTCTGGGGTCGTCGGGCCACGGCAACGGGTGCGGCCCGACGGTCATGGCCACAGGGTAGTCACCACGGGCCTCGCCACTGCGTCGCGATTGCGACTAACCTTAGGGCCATGCCCATTGCTACCCCTGAGGTTTATGCCGAGATGCTCGACCGCGCCAAGGCCGGTCAGTTCGCCTACCCCGCGATCAATGTGACGTCGTCGCAGACGCTGATCGCCGCCCTGCGCGGCTTCGCAACGGCTGAGAGCGACGGGATCATCCAGTTCTCCTGGGGCGGTGCGGAGTTCGCCTCCGGCCAGTACGTCAAGGACATGGTGACCGGCGCCGTCGCGCTGGCCGAGTTCGCCAACGTCGTGGCGGACAAGTACCCGGTGAACATCGCCCTGCACACCGACCACTGTCCGATGCAGAAGCTCGACGGCTGCATGCGGCCGCTGGTCGACATCTCCATCGAGCGGGTGAAGGCCGGCAAACTGCCGCTGTTCCAGTCGCACATGTGGGACGGTTCGGCCATCCCGCTGGCCGAGAACCTCGACATCGCCGAGGAGATGCTCGACAAGTGCCACCAGGCGAACATCATCATGGAGCTCGAGATCGGCGTGGTCGGCGGCGAGGAGGACGGCATCGAGGCCACGCACGACGCCAAGCTCTTCTCGACCCCGGAGGACGGTCTGGCCACGGCGGCCAAACTCGGCCTGGGCGAGCGCGGCCGCTACATGGTCGCCGCCACCTTCGGCAACGTGCACGGGGTCTACAAGCCCGGCAACGTGGTGCTCACTCCGAGCATCCTCAAGCAGATCCAGGACTCCGTTGGGGCGAAGTACGGGGTGGACAAGCCCTTCGACCTGGTCTTCCACGGCGGGTCCGGCTCGTTGCTGGAGGAGATCCGCGAGGCCCTCGACTACGGCGTCGTGAAGATGAACGTCGACACCGACACCCAGTACGCATTCAGCCGTCCCGTCGCCGACTGGATGTTCAAGAACTATGACGGCGTGCTCAAGATCGACGGGGACGTCGGAAACAAGAAGCAGTACGACCCGCGTGCATGGGGCAAGGCCGGCGAGCAGGGGATGTCCGATCGGGTCGTGCGTGCCTGTGAGGACCTGCGCTCGTCCGGCACCAAGATGCGCTGACGAACTCCCACTCACCGGCGCGGCCCTCACAAGGGGCCGCGCCGGTGGTGTGCCCGGCTTGCTCCGCTCCGATGTCGGGGTCCGGCCACCGGGAACGCCGTGTGCGTGGAAGGATGCGGCTATGGATGTTCTTACCGACGAGCAGTGCTGGGACCATCTGAAATCCGGCCAGATCGGGAGGCTCGCGGTGGTCGTCGCCGGCCGACCCGACATCTTCCC
Source organism: Micrococcales bacterium (assembly GCA_016703125.1). Lineage (NCBI taxonomy): Bacteria > Bacillati > Actinomycetota > Actinomycetes > Micrococcales > Micrococcales bacterium. The sequence continues at coordinate 81,633 of JADJCR010000008.1, forward strand.
GGTGAACTACCTCGTCCACGACGGGGAGATCATGTTCAAGACCGCCGAGGGCAGTAAGCTCGCGTCGGTCATGGCCCACCGCGAGGTGGCGTTCGAGATCGACGGGTACGACGAGCCGACCAACGAGGCGTGGTCCGTGGTCCTGGCCGGCATGGCCCGGGTGCTCAGCCACGATGCCGAGGTGGAGGCAGCTGAGTCCTTGCCGCTGTTCCCGTGGAACATCGAGCCGAAGACCCAGTACGTGTCGATCGAACCCAGCCACTTGAGCGGTCGGAAGTTCGTGGCGGAGGGCCGGCACGCCTAGCCTGCCCAGCAACCTGATGCGGGACCGGAGGCGATCCATCTGTGGCTGACGCGGTGCGCAGAACGTGCCTTGCCTGACCGACGACCGCTTGTTCAACACGATCACTGACGTGAGCCGAAGCGCAGCAGGAGTGCGCAGTAGCCGAGGCCCCCGGTGGGTCTCGCGGGTGGGGTAGGTTCATCTGGGGAACGAGGGAGGCCACATGCCAGCGATCGTGCTCGTCGGCGCTCAGTGGGGCGACGAAGGCAAGGGCAAAGCGACGGACATCCTCGGCGAGCGCGTCGACTACGTCGTGCGTTACCAGGGGGGCAACAACGCCGGGCACACCGTCGTCATCGGCGACGAGAAGTACGCGCTGCACCTGCTTCCCTCCGGCATCCTCACCCCCACCTGCATCCCGGTCATCGCCAACGGAGTGGTCATCGACCCAGCGGTCCTGCAGCGGGAGATGCAGGGTCTGCAGGAGCGCGGCATCGACACCGACCGGCTGGTCATCAGCGCGAACGCGCACATCATCGCGCCGTACCACGTGGAGTTGGACAAGGTCACCGAGCGTTTCGCGGGCAAGAAGAAGATCGGCACCACCGGGCGGGGCATCGGGCCGACCTACATGGACAAGGTCTCCCGCATCGGCGTCCGCGTGCAGGACCTCTTCGACCCGGAGGGGCTGCGCGACATGGTCGCCGGAGCCTTGCATCATCGCAACCAGGTTCTCGTGAAGATCTTCAACCGGCGGGCCATCGACGTGGATCTGGTGTGCGAGCAGTGCTGTCGTACGCGCCGTTGTTCGCCCGCCACGTGCAGGACACCGGCCTGCTGTTGAACAACGCCCTCGATCAGGGCAAGTACATCCTGCTCGAGGGGTCACAGGGGACGCTGCTGGACATCGATCACGGCACGTACCCCTTCGTCACCTCCTCGAACCCGACCGCCGGTGGCGCGTGTGCGGGCAGCGGGATCGGCCCGACCCGGATCTCGCGGGTCCTGGGGATCCTGAAGGCCTACACCACGCGGGTGGGGGCCGGTCCCTTCCCGACGGAGTTGTTCGACGCCGACGGCGAGCGGCTGCGCTCGGTGGGCGGCGAGGTCGGTGTGACGACCGGCCGGGACCGCCGGTGCGGGTGGTTCGACGGCCCGATCGCCCGCAACGCCAGTCGCATCAACGGCTTGACCGACATCTTCCTCACCAAACTCGACGTCCTCACCGGGTGGGAGCAGATCCCGGTCTGTGTGGCCTACGAGGTGGACGGGCAGCGTTTCGAGGACATCCCCATGAACCAGCGTGATTTCGCTGCCGCGACTCCGGTGTACGAGTACCTGCCCGGATGGGACGAGGACATCAGCGGCGCACGGACCGTGCGCGACCTACCAGCCACCGCACGGGCCTACGTCCGCTTCCTGGAGGAGCAGGCCCGGTGCCGGATCTCGGCCATCGGCGTGGGTCAGGACCGCGCCGAGACGATCCTGGTGCACGACCTGGTGGACTGAAGGCCTTCCCGGCGCGTTGGATGGCACTCGTGCAGTTGGTTGATGCTCATCGCACTGCATGAACCCCACCCAACGTCGCGTGAGTGAGCTGTCGGCCACCCCATACCCTTGAGGCGTGCGCGTACTGGTGATCGGCTCCGGAGCCCGGGAGCACGCCCTCGTCCTGTCCTTACTGGCCGACCCGGACGTGACCGAAGTGGTTGCGGCCCCCGGCAATGCGGGCATCGCGCAGGCAGTGCGCACCGAGCCCGTCGACGTGACCGATGCGGGTGCCGTCGCCGGCCTGGCCCGCGGCTTCGACCTGGTCGTGATCGGCCCTGAGGCGCCCCTGGTCGCCGGGGCGGTGGACGCTTGCCGGGCCACGGGGATCCTCGCGTTCGGCCCCACCGCGGCAGCTGCCCGGCTGGAGGGCAGCAAGGACTTCGCCAAGCAGATCATGCACGCCGCAGGGATCCCCACCGCGCAGTCGCGGACGGTGACCGACGCCGCCGATCTCCCCCGGGAACTGCACGCCTTCGGCCCGCCCTACGTCGTCAAGGACGACGGCCTGGCTGCAGGCAAAGGGGTGGTGGTCACCGGGGACCACACCGAAGCCTTGCTGCACGGTGAGGCCTGCCTGGCCAAAGGCGGTGCGGTCCTCATCGAGGAGTTCCTCGACGGGCCCGAGGCCAGCGTCTTCTGCATCAGCGACGGCACCACCGTGGTCCCCCTGCTGCCCGCCCAGGACTTCAAGCGCGTCGGCGACGGCGACGCCGGGCCGAACACCGGCGGCATGGGGGCCTACTGCCCGTTGCCCTGGGCGGACCCGGATCTGGCCCGCTGGACGGTGGAACACGTGGCGCAACCGGCCGTCGATGAGATGGCCGCTCGCGGCACCCCGTACACCGGCGTGCTCTACGTCGGCCTGGCGCTGACCAGCAAAGGTCCCAAGGTGATCGAGTTCAACGCCCGCTTCGGCGATCCGGAGACGCAGGCCGTGCTGGCCTTGCTCGAGACGCCGCTGGGAGGTCTGCTCGCCGCGGCGGCCCGTGGTGAACTGGCGGCTCATCCCCCGCTGCGATGGCGCGCCGGCGTCGCGGTCACCGTGGTGCTCGCCGCGGCCGGATACCCACAGGCGCCGCGCACCGGAGACGTCATCAGCGGCGCCGATGTGCCCGGTGTCCTGCACGCCGGCACCGCGCAGCGAGACGGGCAGACCGTTTCGGCCGGTGGCCGTGTGCTCAACGTCGTGGCCGTGGCCCATGACCTGGCCGGCGCCCGCGAACGCGCTTACGAGACGCTGCGCGGCATCCAGTTGCCGGGAAGCCACTACCGAACCGACATCGCCCTGGAGGCCAGCCGATGATCCCCAACGTCCTGGCGACCCGCTACGCGTCCCCGGCGATGACCGACATCTGGTCGGCGCGCAACAAGATCATCGCCGAGCGACGTCTGTGGTTGGCCGTGCTGCGGGCCCAGGCCGACCTCGGTGTGGACGTGCCCGCCGGGGTCATCGAGGACTACGAGCGGGTCGTGGACGACGTCGATCTGGAGTCCATCGCCGCGCGGGAACGGGTGACCCGCCACGACGTGAAGGCGCGCATCGACGAGTTCTGCGCACTCGCCGGTCACGAGCACATCCACAAGGGCATGACCAGTCGGGATCTGACCGAGAACGTCGAGCAGATGCAGGTCCGGCAGGCATTGCTGCTCGTGCGCGACAAGAGCGTGGCGCTGCTTGCCCGCCTTGCCCGGTTGGCCGCCGAGCACGAGGCGCTGGCCCTCACCGGACGCTCGCACAACGTCGCCGCACAGACCACCACGCTGGGCAAGCGGTTCGCTACGGCCGCGGACGAGGTCCTCGTCGCGTTCCGCAGCCTGCAGCACCTGCTGGCCGATTACCCGCTGCGGGGGATCAAGGGTCCGGTCGGGACGGCGCAGGACATGCTCGACCTGCTCGGCTCCGAGCAGGCCCTGGGCGACCTGGAACTGCGCGTCGCCGGGCACCTGGGTTTCGCGCAGGTGCTCACCTCGGTGGGCCAGGTCTATCCCCGGTCGCTGGACCACGAGGTCATCGGCATGCTGGTGCAATTGGGCGCCGGACCTTCGAGCCTGGCCACCACCATCCGGCTGATGGCCGGCCATGACCTGGTCACCGAGGGCTTCCGCGCCGGACAGGTCGGGTCGAGCGCCATGCCGCACAAAATGAACACGCGGTCCTGCGAGCGGGTCAACGGCTTCATGGTGCTGTTGCGCGGCTACCAGACGATGGCCGCCGATCTCGCCGGTTCGCAGTGGAACGAAGGCGACGTGTCCTGCTCGGTGGTCCGCCGGGTCATGCTGCCCGACGCCTTCTTCGCCATCGACGGGATGCTGGAGACGATGCTCACGGTGCTCGACGAGTTCGGGGTGTTCGACGCAGTGGTGGGCAAGGAACTCGACAAGTACCTGCCGTTCCTGGCTACCACGAAGATCCTCATGGCCGCCGTGCGCGCCGGCGCCGGCCGGGAAACCGCGCACGAGGTGATCAAGGAGAACGCCGTTGCGGCCGCTCTGGACATGCGCCAGACCGGTGCCGACCCGGCCTTGATCCAGCGCCTGGCCGACGACGAGCGACTGCCCTTGAACGCCCAGCAACTCGAGGCGCTCATGGGTGCGCCGCTGGAGTTCACCGGCGCTGCGGCCAGTCAGGTGCAGCGCATCGTCGCGGTCGTGGGGGAGATCACCGGGGAGTACCCGCAGGCGGCGGCGTACGCGCCGGGGGCGATCCTCTAGCCGCACGCACCCGTCGGACGATGACGCCGGCTGTGCAGCACCACGCCGCTGCCAGCAGCCACCCGGCCAGCACGTCGGTGGGCCAGTGGACGCCGAGCAGGACGCGACTTGGTCCCATGAGGACGCCGAAGGCGATGAGTACCACCGCGGGCCAGCGCCAGGACAGCAGGTGCCAGGCCACCACCCCGAACACCACGTAGCCGTAGATGCCGGCCATGCTGTGGCCGCTGGGGAACGACGGGGACGTCAGGGTCACGAATGGATCCGGCCACACCGGCCGCGCCCGGTCGACGGAGTACTTGACGATCTCCGAGACCACGACTCCGCCGAGTCCGCACGCCCCCACCCACGCGGCCCACCACACGCGACCGGCGCGCGCGAGCACGATCACCACGGCCACGGTCAGCGGTGTGAGCACCGCCGCGCTTCCCATCACGGCGAAGAACGTGGCCACGCCGGCCAACCACGGGTTGGCCACAGCGAGGTCGTGCGCCGCGGTGGCGATGCGTACGTCGATGAGCGGGACCGTCGACGTGTTGACGACCCGGCACGCGAGGGCACTGGCCGCGAGCCAGAAGACGGCGGCAAGGGCGGCGAGGCGGCGGTCCATCCCGCACGAGTCTGCCGGATCGACGGGGCCTCCGGCCGGGGGGACCGTACGGGAAGGCGGGAGAGCTCCGTACGCCCGGGAGCGATCCACCCGTGCAGAACCGCTCCCGGCTGTACCGATCACTCCCGCCCACTCCGAGGCGGGCCGGCGCTCCATCGCCAACCGCCCTGCCGGACGGGCCAACTCGCGACGTTAGCGTGGGGTGGTGACCGCCGACCTCATCCCTGGCTGGGAGCACGTGTACTCCGGCAAGGTCCGTGACTTGTACGCCCGCGACGACGAGTTGCTGTTCGTGGCCTCCGACCGGATCAGCGCCTACGACTGGGTGTTGCCGACCCCGATCCCCGACAAGGGCCGGATCCTCACGCGGATGTCCTTGTGGTGGTTCCACCAAGTGCGCGACATCGTGGACAACCACGTGATCTCCACGGATGTGCCCGCGCGGGTGGCAGGCCGGGCCCTGGTGTGCCAGCGCCTGGCCATGCTGCCGGTCGAGTGCGTCGTGCGCGGGTACCTGAGTGGGTCGGGCTGGTCCGACTACCGCGCGTCCGGCGCCGTGTGCGGCGTGGCCCTGCCGTCGGGCCTGCTGGAATCGCAACGCCTGCCCGAACCGATCTTCACGCCGGCGACCAAGGCCGCGATCGGTGACCACGATGAGAACATCCGTTTCGACCAGGTCGTCGCCCTGCTCGGCCGCGAGCAGGCAGTCGCGGTCCGGGAGCTGTCCCTGGCCATCTACCAGCGGGGTCAGGAGGTGGCCGCCGACAGGGGGCTGCTGCTGGCCGACACGAAGTTCGAGTTCGGCGTGCGCCCGGACGGCGCCCTGGTGCTGGCCGACGAGGTGTTGACGCCCGACTCGTCGAGGTACTGGGATGCGGCCGCCTGGGCGGTGGACAGTGCCCCGCCGAGTTACGACAAGCAGTTCGTGCGCGACTGGCTGCGCCTGAGTCCGGTTGGGATCCCGCCGGGGACCAACCGCCGCCACCACTGCCGGACGACATCGTCGAGCGCACCCGGGCCAAGTACGTCCGGGCCTACGAGATCCTGACCGGGGAGGTGTTCGCATGACCACCTGGCTGCTGACCGGCGGTGCCGGCTACATCGGCGCCCACGTGCTGCGGTCGTTGCAGGCCAGCGGCCGGGACGTGGTGGTTCTCGACGACCTGTCCACGGGGCTGGCGCGGAAGGTGCCCGCCGGCGCACCGCTGGTCCAGGCCAGCGTCGGCGACACGGCCGCGGTGACCGCAACCCTGCGAGACCACAACGTGACCGGTGTCGTGCACCTGGCCGCCAAGAAGGCGGTGGGGGAGTCTGTCGAGCGGCCCGAGTACTACTACCGGGAGAACGTCGACGGCATGCTGTCGCTGCTGGAGGCCATGACCGAAACCGGCACCAGGTGCTTCGTGTACTCCTCGTCGGCAGCGGTGTACGGCACGCCCTCGGCGGAGTTCGTCGATGAGGGCGCGGCGCTGGCGCCCGAATCGCCGTACGGGCAGACGAAGGTCATCGGGGAGTGGATGACGCGAAACGCCGCGGTCAACCGGGACCTGTCCTGGATCTCCCTGCGGTACTTCAACGTGGCCGGTGCCGCCAGCCCGGAACTGGGCGACGCCAGCGTATTCAACCTCATCCCGATGGTGTTCCGGGCGCTGTCCGACGGGGATCGCCCGCAGGTCTTCGGCGACGACTACCCGACCCCCGACGGCTCGTGCATCCGCGACTACATCCACGTGGCGGACCTGGCGGACGCGCATGTCGCAGCGGCCGCGGCGTGCGAAGCCGAGCCGGTCGGCGAGATCTACAACGTCGGTCGCGGGCAGGGCGTCTCGGTGTTCGAGGTCATGAACGTGATCGCCGAGGTGGTCGGCCGCGATGTCCGCGCGCAGGTCGGCCCCCGGCGGCCAGGCGACCCGGCGCAACTGGTCGCCACCGTGGACAAGATCCGCGCCGCGCTGGGCTGGCGGGCCACCCACGACCTGCGGCAGATGGTCGACAGCGCCTGGCGTGCCTGGGACGCCTGACGTCCGCGCCGCGGGCCATGACCCGCGAACCGTCCGTACACTCGGTCGCATGTGGCAGTCGCTGAAGACCGCGGGATCGCTCGACGAGCGCATCCAGCGCGGCATCGACGCCCGCAGCCGCGTGCCGCACGACGCCCACGCGGATCTGTACCGCTCCCAGGTCAGGCCCGACCCGTTGCGACTGGTGCTCGAGCAGGACGCCGAACGGCTGCCCGCCCTGATCCCCGTGCGCCACCAGCGGATGGCCGTCGACGCCCACTCGTACTTCCGCGGCAGCGACGTGGTGATGGCCGCGGACCTGGCCGTCACGCCGGTCTCAGAGGTCAACGTGCAGGCCAGCGGGGACGTCGACGCCGGCAGTTTCGGGTACTACCGGACCCCGGGTGGTGGCGCGGTCTTCGATGTCGGGTACTTCGACGAGACGCTGCGGGCCCCGTGGGAGTGGGACGTCAAACGTATGGCTGCCGGCATGGCACTGGCGGCCCGTGCGCGTGGGGCCGCGGGGAAGGACCAGCGGGCGGTGGCGCGGGCTGCCGTCGACGGGTACCGCCGGGGGATCGCCTGGGCCGCAGCCCAGGACCGGCTCAACCTGTGGTTCGCGGGCATCCCCGACAGCGAGCTGACCCGCGCATTGCCGTCGGATGTGATGAGGAAGCGCCCCTGGCCTTCACGGACGAGCCGATGGCGTACGCGGCCATCGTCGAACCCGATGCGGCCGCGCCACGCCTGCGCCACGACCCCCCGATCCACGCGCTCACCGAGTGGCTGTCCGAGGGCGAGGCGGTCGAGGTGCATGACGGGATCACTGCGGTCATGAGCGGCTACTACGCGTCCGTGTCGCCCGAAATCCAGCAGATGCTCACGGAGTACCGGATCGTCGACGTGGCCATTCTCGTGCGGGGCGTCTCAGATGTGGGCCTGCGCAGTTTCATCGTGCTGCTGCAGGGCGCCCGGCGACACGAGTGGCTGGCGTTGCAGCTCAAAGAGGCCCGGCAGTCGGTTCTGCAGCCTTACGTGTTGCCGGAGTTCCGCCACCGCGGCAACCAGGCCCGCCGGATCGCTCTTGGTCAGGCCCTGATCCAGTCGGAGCCAGACCCGCTGCTCGGCTACAGCCGCTGGCAGGACCGGGACTACTGCATCAGCCAGTTGCGGCCGGTGCTGGCGGCGTTCCAGCGGACCAGCGCGGAACGCTGCCGCGCTTCGCCCGGCTGTGCGGTTTCACCCTCGCGCGTTCCCACGCGGTGACCGGCGACCGGATCGCCATCGACGCCTACCTCGGCAACTCCGACTCGTTCGTCAAAGCCGTCGCCCGTTACGCCGTGCGGTACGCCGACGTGGTGGAGGCCGACTACTCGCAGTTCGCGAAGTTCGTCGCCGACGAGCAGGCGTCGGGAACCGACTGACCGGTCCCGTACCGCCGGATGCCAGGGTCTGCGCCTACAGTTGTGCCGTGCCGCGAATCATCGTCGAAGTCATGCCGAAAGCCGAACTGCTCGACCCGCAGGGGCAGGCCGTGCAGGCCGCCATGGGGCGCCTGGGCTTCGAAGGTGTCGTATCCGTGCGACAGGGCAAGCGCTTCGAGATCGAGGTGGACGGGCCGATCACCGCTGAGCGCCGCATCGAACTCGAGCACCTCGCCGAGACCCTGCTGGCCAACCCGGTGATCGAGAATCACATACTGATTGTGGAGTGAGCGACGACTCTGTTCACTCCCGCCTGGGGCGGTGGAGGGGGTGAGCGGTGCCGGATCTCGCGCAGTGGCTACCGGTCCTGGTCGCCGTGGCGCTCGCTGCCGGAGCGTTCGCCCAGTCGCTCACTGGGCTCGGCTTCTCCCTGATCGCGGCGCCGGCGACGCTGGCCATGTTCGGGCCGCACGACGGGGTGGCGATCATCGTCGTACTGGCCGCCGTCGCCTCGCTGCTCCCCCTGACCCATCAGTGGCGTCACGTCGGCGTGCGCGACGCCGTCGGGCTGCTGATCCCCACCCTCATCGCCACGCCGGTCGTGGTGGCGGCACTGGCGGGCGTGGACACCTCGGTGGTGGCTGTGGGCGCCGGCATCGCCGTGCTGATCGGCGTCCTCTTCCTTGCGCGAGGGGTGGTGTGGCCGGGTCTGCGGGGCATCCGCGGCGGCATCGCGACCGGCGTGGCCTCCGCCGTCCTGAATGTGGTGGGCGGCGTGGGCGGTCCACCGGTGGGTATGTACGCGACCAATGCCGGGTGGACGCCCGAGCACTCGCGCGCGACCCTGCAGTTCTTCTTCCTCATCCAGAACGTGGTCACGGCGCTGATCATCGGGTACGTGCAGCCGCCGTGGTGGATGCTCGCCGCACTGGTTCTGGGCACGGCGTCCGGGGCTGCCGTGGCCGGGCGGATCCCGGCGCGGGCGGCCCGCCTCGCGGTGCTGGTCGTGGCCGGTCTTGGTGGGCTCGGCCTGGTCTTCGCGAACGTCTAGGGCTGGGATGCGGGGGTGAGGACGAAGACCTTGATGTCCCGGCCCGCACGCCCCCGGTACGCGTTGTATGCCGGCCAGATCTCGTACATCAACTGCCAGATCTGCTCGCGCTCGGCGTCATCGGTGACCATCCGCGCAGTCATGTCACGGGGAATGTCCTCGACGGTGAACACGCACTCGGGGCTGGCTTCGAGGTTCAGCGCCCACGCGGGGTGGTGCTTCTGCCCGAAGTTCGACCCGATCAGCACGAATTCGTCGGGCGCGCGCGTCCCGTAGAGCAGGGTGACGGTGCGCTGCTGGCCCGACTTGCGGCCGGTCGTCGTGAGCAGGCACTGCGGCAGGCCGTAGTTGCCCAGCAGCCCGAAGCGGCCTCCGGTCCGCTTCACCACCTTCGCGTCCAGCGGCGCCATCCGCGCGGCGGTCCACGCGAACCACTTCTGATGTCCCAGCCAACGCATGACGTCTCGATATGCCATGGCCTGAAACTACTGTGAGGCTGTGATGCGGGTCCGACCGGCGTCCCCGGACGAGGTGCGCGGGGTGCAGACGCTGGTGTTGCGCCCGCACGGCCCGCTGCCCGGGGACCGGCCACATCCGGCCTCGTGGCGGCACCTCGCGGCAGACGTCGACGGTCAGGTGGTCGGGGCAGTCTCGGTCGGACCGGCACCGTGGCTGCGTGCGGATCTGGCGCCCCTGCCCCGCCCGCACTGGCAGTTGCGCTCCATGGCGGTGCTGCCCGAGCACCGCGGCGGGGTGGGAGCGGATCTGCTCTCGGCTGCCGTGGCGACGGCCCGGGGGGCTGGGGCCGGCGGGGTGTGGGCGACTGCCCGGACGGCCGCGCTGGGGCTGTACCGACGCGGCGGCTGGCGGGTGGTCGGCGACCAGTGGGACAAGCCCGGCATCGGCCCCCATCACTACGTCGTGCTGAGCCTGCGCGCGGACAATCGGACCCGGCTACGCCCGATGGCGCGGGCGTAGACTGGGGCTGGAGGGTTTGTCGGCGTCAGGCGCCTGACGGTGACCGGTCGGCGTGGTCGGACGGAGGGTGGAGAGATGTCAGGTTCGGTGATCGTCGGATATGACGGGTCGGAAGGCTCGGCCCACGCACTGCAGTGGGCGGCGCAGGCCGCCAAGGACCGCGGACGCACGCTGGAAGTCCTCACCACCTGGACGATGCCCGCGGCCGACTTGGGTATCGGAGCCCCCGGGTCGTTGCAGGAGGAACTGGTTGAGGAGTTGCGCGGCGAGGCGCGGGCGACCAATGACCAGGGGGTGCAGATCGCCGCGGACATGGGTGTCAACGCCGTCGGCGAGATCGTCGTCGGGCGTACCGCTGCCGCCCTCGTCAAACGCTCGGACGGTGCCGAACTGGCCGTGGTGGGAAGTCACGGTTCCGGCGGGCTCACGGGATTCCTGCTGGGCAGTGTCTCGCGGCAGGTGGCCACCCATGCGCGCTGCAGCACCGTCGTGGTGCGCCCCTCGGCGAAGGGGGCCGACGGGATCGTCGTGGGTGTGGATGGGTCACCACACTCCCTCAAAGCCCTGGAATGGGCCTTCGAGCAGGCCAGTTTCAGCCACGAGCCGCTGCATGTGCTGCACAGCTGGGAGATCCCGCCGACGTGGTCGATGGTCGAGGTGCCCAGTTACGAGCCCGAGGTGCTGATCCGCGACTACGGCAATGCGGAGTTGCGCGACACCTCCGAGGCGATGGCTGGCTTCCGCGAGAACTTCCCGGACGTCAAGGTCCGCCAGGAGGTCGTCAAGGGGTCGCCCGTGAAGGCCCTGGTGAAGGCCAGCGAGGGGGCTGTCCTGCTCGTGGTCGGCTCGCGTGGACTCGGTGGGTTCCGCGGGCTGCTGCTCGGTTCGGTCAGCCACGCGGTGGTGCACAAGGCCGCCTGCTCGGTGGCTGTCGTACCGTGAGGGTGTGCGCGTAGGAGTAGTCACCTTCCCCGGGACGCTGGACGATGTCGATGCCGCGCGGGCGGTGCGTTACGCCGGTGGTGAGGCGGTGACCCTGTGGCACGCCGACCACGACCTGCGCGGAGTGGATGCGGTGGTGCTACCCGGCGGATTCTCCTACGGCGACTACCTCAGGTGCGGTGCCATCGCCCGGTTCGCCCCGGTGATGCAGGAGATCAGCGACGCCGCTGAGCGCGGCCTGCCGGTGCTGGGCATCTGCAACGGTTTCCAGATCCTCTGCGAGGCGCATCTGCTGCCCGGCGCCCTGGTGCGTAATCAGAGCCTGCATTTCGTGTGCCGCGATCAGGCGTTGCGCGTCGAGAACACGCAGACGGCGTGGACCCAAGGCTTCGCGACGGACCAGGAGATCGTCGTGCCGGTGAAGAACGGCGAGGGCGCCTACATGGCCGATGACGCCACGCTCGACCGTCTCGAAGGGGAGGGCCGCGTGGTCTTCCGCTATGTCGGCGGGAACCCCAACGGCTCGCGGCGGGACATCGCCGGGATCACCAACGCGGCCGGCAACGTCGTGGGCCTGATGCCGCACCCCGAGCACGCGATCGATCCACTGACCGGGCCGGGCACCGACGGCCTCGGTTTGTTCACCTCGCTGTTGGAGCGCGCCGGGGTGTAGCCGGGCACTGCGGGGCAAGGTGTTGGTGACGCGTACGTTCGCCGAGTGATCCAACCGGTCTTTGTCTCTCCCCGTTGTGCGGGTCTCTCCCGGGTGGGCGTGGCATCGGGACGCGAGGCGCGGCCACCTAGACTCAGAGCCATGGATTCGGTCGAGCACGCCGCCCAGACCCCCGACCAGCCGCAGCCCTTCGCCGAACTCGGCCTGAAGCCCGACGAGTACAAGCGGATCCGAGACATCCTGGGCCGCAGACCGACCAGTTCGGAACTGGCCATGTACTCGGTCATGTGGAGCGAGCACTGCTCGTACAAGTCGAGCAAGGTCCACCTGCGACAGTTCGGTGAGAAGGCCCCCGAATCCGAGGCGCTGTTGGTCGGGATCGGGGAGAACGCGGGGGTCGTGGACATCGGCGACGGCTGGGCCGTCACGTTCAAAGTGGAGAGCCACAACCACCCGAGCTACATCGAGCCGTACCAGGGCGCCGCCACCGGCGTCGGCGGCATCGTCCGCGACATCCTCAGCATGGGTGCCCGGCCGCTGGCGGTCATGGACCAGCTCCGGTTCGGCGATCCCGGGCAGGCCGACACTGCCCGGGTGGTGCATGGCGTGGTTGCCGGTGTGGGCGGCTACGGCAACTGCCTCGGCCTGCCGAACATCGGCGGCGAGACGGTGTTCGACCCCTGCTACCAGACCAACCCGCTGGTCAACGCCCTGTGCGTGGGGGCCATGCGCCACGAGGACATCCACGTCAGCAGCGCCCGCGGTACCGGCAACCTCGTGGTCCTCTACGGAGCGCTCACCGGCGGTGACGGCATCGGCGGCGTGAGTGTGCTGGCCAGCGAGAGCTTCGACGAGACCGGCCCGAGCAAACGCCCGGCGGTCCAGGTCGGGGACCCGTTCACTGAGAAACTGCTCATCGAGTGCACGCTGGAACTGCTGCATGCCGGGCTCATCGAGGGCATCCAGGACCTCGGCGGCGCGGGATTGAGTTGCGCCACTTCCGAGATGGCCTCCAACGGTGATGGCGGCATGCATGTGTGGCTGGACCGGGTGCCGCTGCGCGACGCGACGCTGAGTCCTGAGGAGATCCTCATGAGCGAGTCGCAGGAGCGCATGTGCGCCGTCGTCACGCCCACGAACCGCGGCGAGTTCATGGCCATCTGCCGCAAGTGGGGTGTCACCGCCACCGTCATCGGCGAGGTGACCGACGGCGACCGGCTGGTCATCGAGTGGCACGGCGAGGTCGTCGTGGACGTGCCGCCGCGCACCGTGGCCCATGACGGCCCGGTCTATCACCGGCCGTTGGCCGAGCCCGCCCCGCTCAAGGCCCGGCAGGCGATCCCCACAGAGCCCGAGCACACCGACCCGCACGAGACCCTGCTGTCGCTGCTGGCCTCCCCCAACCACGGGTCGAAGGCCTGGGTCACCGATCAGTACGACCGGTACGTGCGGGGCAACACCGCGCTCGCGCAGCCCGAGGACGCCGGGGTGTTGAGGGTTGATGAGCAGACCGGCCGCGGCGTGGCCATCGCGACCGACTGCAACGCGCGCTTCGTCGAACTCGACCCGTACGCCGGCACGCAACTGGCCCTGGCCGAGGCCTACCGCAACGTCGCTGCCACCGGGGCGGTACCGCTGGCCGTGACCAACTGCTTGAACTTCGGCTCCCCGGAGGATCCCGCGGTGATGTGGCAGTTCGCGCAGGCTGTCACCGGCCTGGCCGACGCGTGTCAGGAGCTGCGGATCCCGGTGACCGGCGGGAACGTCAGTTTCTACAACCAGACCGGGGATGCGGCGATCCACCCCACGCCTGTCGTCGGGGTGCTGGGGGTCTTCGACGACGTCGCCCGGCGCACCCCGATGGCCTGGGGGCCCGACGGGGAGTTGATCTACCTGCTGGGCGCGACGAGGCCCGAGTTCGGTGGCTCCGCGGTCGCGACGCTGCAGGGGATCCTCACCGGCACCCCCCCGCTGGTCGACCTGCAGGCCGAACGGGTCCTCGCCGAGATCCTGGTGGCGGGTTCGCGGGACGGGATGCTCACCGCAGCCCACGACGTCGGCGACGGCGGGGTCGGGCTGGCCCTGGCCGAGATGGCGATGCGTGCCGGTTCCGGTGCGCGGACCTGGGTGCCGGACGGCGTGGACCCCTTCACGTTCCTGTTCTCCGAGTCGGCGGCCCGGGCCCTGGTCGTTGTGCCGCGCTCGGAGGAACTGCGGTTCACCGAGATGTGCGGTGCCCGCCGGTTCCCGTGCGAGCGGATCGGTGTGGTGGATTCCGGGCTCGGGCCGGTCCTGCAGATCGGCGACGTGAATGTCGGCATCGACGAGATGGCACGACGCGCGGCCGGGGTGCTGCCTGCGCTGTTCGCATGAGACCGGTTGTGCCGGTCCCTCTGGCGGGGCGGTACGTGCGCCTCGAGCCGCTGGGGCCTGGGCACGCGGAAATTGCCGGCATCACCGACGGTTTCCGGTATCTCCCGGAACGCCCGGACGACTTCGACGACTGGTTCCCCGCCGCCATGGCCAGCACGGACCCGCTCTTCTTCGCCGCGGTGGTGCACGGACACGCAGTGGGACGGGCGGCGGTGCTGCGGATCGACCTGCCGAATGCGGTGGCGGAGATCGGGCACATCCTCTGGGGCCCGCAGATGCAGCGCACCCCCGCCTCCACCGAGGCGCTGTTCCTGCTCGTCGACCACCTCTTCGGCCTGGGTGCGCGCCGGGTGGAGTGGAAGTGCGACGACCGCAATGAGGCGTCGAAGGCGGCGGCGCTGCGGTTCGGCTTCACCTTCGAGGGGGTATTCCGCCAGCACAAGATTGTCAAAGGGGAGAATCGGGACACCGCGTGGTTCTCCCTGCTCGACCGGGAGTGGCCCGCCCGGCGCGCACTGCTGCAGTCCTGGCTCGCCCCGGCGAATTTCGACGCCGACGGCCGGCAGTTGTCCGCGCTGGATGGGCCACGCGGCCTCCCGCGGAGTACCACCGGAGCATGACCGCGCCGCCCGACGGGCAGACTGACTCGCCGCGATCTGGAAGCCGCGGTACCGCCGGATCGTTGGCCAGTGACTACGGGCGTGATGGCCATCCGTCGCTGCAGCGACGAATCCTCGCCACGCCCGTAGCCTCGTCAGTGTGAGCATTCGCGAGGAGGTCAAGGCCGCGCTCGCAGCATTCGCCGCCGCCGCTCCGGGCCGGTCCGTGGAGATCCGTGTCCCGCCCTATGGGGCGGTGCAGGCCGTCCCCGGCGGGGAGCACCGGCGGGGGACGCCGCGGGCTCTCGTGGAATGTGACGCCGCGACGTGGCTCGGTCTGGTGAGCGGGGACCTGACGTGGTCCGATGCCGTGGACGCCGGCCGGGTGGCGGCCAGCGGCGAGCGCAGTGACCTCTCCGCGTGGCTCCCGCTGATCCCACGGGCTGGAAGTGGCGAACCGGCGGGATAGCACCCGTTCTCCACTTCCTCCGCTCAACGGACCTTCACCTTCGTGCTGGCCCGGCTGGTGCCCTGGTAGAGCAACCGCAGGGTGTACTTGCCCGCCTTCAGGTTCTTGGGCATTTTCCATTTCAGGGTGTTGGTGCCGGCCTTGGCCTGGACCTGCTTGGTGAGGGTCTTCTTGCCCTTGAGTTGGGCGGTGAGCGCTGCTGCGTTGGTGACGCCGTATTGGACCTTCAGGGTCATGCCGGCCCTGACGGACTTCGCCCCCGGCGCCCACACCGCGGCCAGGGTGACGGTGCCGTTCTGTCCTGGCGGTCCGGTCGGGCCGATGTCCCCGGGAGGACCGGTCGGTCCGGTCTCCCCGGGGGGTCCGGGCGGCCCCACGGGACCTGTTACCTGCGCCACAGCCGTGATCGCATTGCTCGTCGCTTGCAAGGAGGTGAGCATGCCGGGCAGCCGAGCGGTGCTGGTGCAGGTGATCGCCGAACCGAGATCACCGTCCACCGGTGTGTAAGCCAGCCCGGTCTGCCCCGGTATGGGTGTGCCATCGCGCTGCCAGCCGATCGTGACGCTGGACGCCGGTCCCCACACGTCGGCGTCGCAGACCATGGGAGGCCGACCTGTCCGGTGCCGTTCAGCGCCGGTTTGCGGTCCGCGACCGCGATGCCGGACGTGATCCGCCCGATCTTGTCGCCGTCGAACTCGGTGAACCACATGCTCCCGTCCGGCCCGGCGGCGATCCCCCAGGGGGAGCTGTTCGTGGTGGGGGTGGGGAACTGGGTCATGGTGCCGCCGGGCGTGATCCGCCCGATGGCGTTGGTCCCGGACGCGGCGAACCAGAGGTTGCCGTCCGGCCCGGTGGCGATGCCATACGGGTAGTCGGCGCCGCTGGTGTCGAGGTCCTGCTCGGTGATGACGCCTGCGGGGGTGATCCGGGCGATGGCGTCGCCCTGGTACTCGGTGAACCACAGGTTCCCGTCCGGCCCGGTCGCGATGCTGAACGGAACGTCACCGACGCCCACGAGCGGGAAGCCCGTGAAGTCGCCGGCCGGGGTCAGCCGGGCGATCATGTTGTTGGCTGTGAACCAGAGGTTGCCATCGGGCCCGGCCGTGATCCCGTTGGGCAGGACCCACGTGTCGGGCAGTGGAAACTCCGTGATGATGCCCGCGGGCGTGATCTTCCCGATCCGGTTGCCGTTGGCCTCGGTGAACCACATGTTCCCGTCCGGTCCGGCAGTGATGTCGGCGGGGCCGCGGCCCGGCGTGAGCGCGTACTCGGAGACCACCCCGGTCATCGTGATCTTCCCGATCGCCTGTGCCCCGTACTCGGTGAACCACATGTTCCCGTCAGGCCCCGCGGCGATTCCCAGTGGCTCGGCACCGGTGGCCAGGGGGAACTCGGTGACGCTGCCGCCCGGGGTGATCCGCCCGATCATGTGGCGGTCGTTCTCTGTGAACCAGAGGTTGCCGTCCGGCCCGGCGGCGATCTCTGAGGCCTCACTGCCTGCGGGCAGGTCGTACTCGGTGATCACACCTGGCGGTGCGGCGGCCTGCGCGGGCGCGATCACCAGCCCGAGGCCGAAGAGGATAGTGAGCAGGATGCGGGGGAAAGTCGAGCCGGACATCAGGGTGCCCTTCCGTTTCACCCGCCTGCGGGGTGCGGCGAATCGTCCCCACCGCGAGTCGAAACGGTCACCGCACTGCCCCACATGCGGTGGTTGTGCCTCCAGTCTACGTCCGCACCGATGGCTCAGACGCATGATCGGGCCCCGGGGTGGTGTGCCACACTGAACAGGTGGCGCGCGGCTATGGGCGATTGAACCACGAACTGCTCCCCGGCGAGAAAGGCCCGCAGGACGCCTGTGGGGTCTTCGGGGTCTGGGCATCCGGTGAGGACGTCGCCAAACTGACGTACTACGGGCTGTACGCCTTGCAGCACCGCGGCCAGGAGTCGGCGGGGATCGCCACCAGCGACGGCCGCCAAGTGCTGGTCTACAAGGACATGGGGCTGGTCTCGCAGGTCTTCTCCGACTCACTGCTCGACTCCCTGCGGGGCCACATCGCGATCGGCCACGCCCGCTATTCCACGACGGGGTCCAGCGTCTGGGAGAACGCCCAGCCGACGTTCCGGACCACCGCGACCGGGCACCTCGCCCTCGGCCACAACGGGAACCTCACCAACACCCACGAACTGGCCGAACGGCTGGCCACCCTGGACACCGGCGAGTTGCCCTTGGACAGCACGGTGATCGCGACGTCCGACACCGACCTCATCACCGGCCTGCTGGCTGCCCATCCCGGAAAGAGCATCGAACAGGCGGCCATGGCCGAACTGCCGCTCATGCGGGGGGCCTTCTCCTTGGTCTTCCTTGACGAGCACACCCTCTACGCTGCGCGGGACCCGCAGGGCATCCGGCCGTTGTCGCTGGGCCGCCTGGCCAGTGGCTGGGTCGTCGCCAGCGAGACTGCTGCGCTGGACATCGTGGGCGCCTCTTACGTGCGGGACATCGAGCCCGGCGAGCTGGTCGCCATCGATGACAACGGGGTGCGTTCGACGATGTTCGCGCGCCCGGCGCCAAAGGGTTGCCTATTCGAGTACGTCTACCTCGCGCGCCCGGACTCCATTCTCAACGCGCGCAGCGTCCACGGGGTGCGCGCCGCAGTGGGCCGCAAGCTCGCGATCGAAGCGCCGGCCGACGCCGACCTCGTGATCCCGGTGCCGGAGAGCGGCACGCCGGCGGCCATCGGCTTCGCACAGCAGTCGGGGCTGCCCTTCGCACAGGGCCTGGTGAAGAACGCCTACGTGGGACGCACCTTCATCCAGCCCTCCCAGACGATCCGACAGCTCGGCCTGCGGCTCAAACTCAACCCGCTGGCTGAGGTGATCTCCGGCAAGCGGCTGGTCGTCGTCGATGACTCCATCGTGCGCGGCAACACGCAACGGGCGATCGCGCGGATGCTGCGGGAGGCGGGCGCCCGCGAGGTGCACGTGCGCATCTCCTCGCCGCCCGTGCAATGGCCCTGCTACTACGGCATCGACTTCGCCTCCCGCGCCGAACTCATCGCCCCCGGGCTGTCGGTCGATGACATCCGCACGTCCATCGGGGCGGACTCCCTGAGTTATGTCTCCCTCGAGGGGCTCATCGAGGCGACCGGGGTCGCCACGGACCAGCTGTGCCGGGCCTGCTTCGACGGCGAGTACCCGGTGGCGCTGGCCGATCCGGAGCTGCGGTCCAAGCACGTGCTCGAGGTGTCTGGGTGAGTGACTACGCCGACGCCGGAGTCGATGTCGAAGCCGGGGAGCGCGCGGTCGAGTTGATGCGCGAGCGCGTCGCCGCCACGATGCGGCCGGAGGTCGTCGGGGGTCTCGGTGGTTTCGCCGGGCTGTTCGATGCCTCCGCGCTCGCCGGCTACCGCCGCCCCCTGCTGGCCACCGCGACCGACGGCGTCGGGACCAAGATCGCTGTGGCGCGCATGATGGACGTGCACGACACCATCGGCATCGACCTCGTCGCCATGGTCGTGGACGACCTGGTGGTTTGCGGGGCCGAGCCGTTGTTCATGACCGACTACATCGCCACCGGCAAGGTCGTTCCGGAACGGATCGCGGCGATCGTCAGCGGCATCACCACCGGCTGCGAACAGGCGGGCTGCGCCCTGCTGGGGGGCGAGACCGCCGAGCACCCGGGGCTCATGCAGCCCGACGAGTACGACCTTGCCGGGGCCGGCACCGCAGTGGTGGAAGCCGATCGGCTGCTGGGCCCGGAACGGGTGCGGCCCGGAGACGCCGTCGTGGCCATGGCCAGTTCCGGGCTGCACTCCAACGGGTACTCGTTGGCCCGCAAGGTGTTCTTCGCGCAGTGGGACATCGGCACCGACGTGCCCGAATTCGGGCGGACGTTGGGTGAGGAGTTGCTCGAGCCCACGCGCATCTACACCCGCGACTGCCTCACGCTGGCGCGGGCCGACCTCGTCCACGCGTTCTCGCATGTGACCGGGGGTGGGCTGGCGAGCAACCTCGCGCGGGTGCTGCCCGATCATCTGCACGCCGACATCGAGCGCAGCACCTGGGACCTGCCGCCGGTGTTCGAAGTCCTGCTCGGCGCCGGCGTCACCCGACCCGATGCGGAACGCACCTTCAACATGGGTGTGGGCATGGTGGCCGTCGTCCCCGATCCGGACCCGGTGCTGGCGATGTTCGCACAGCGCGGCGTCGAGGCCTGGGTCTGCGGGCAGGTCCGGACCCGCACCGACGCCGACGTCTCGGACGCACCGGCCAAGGGCGGCGCCGGCGGCTCGGTCCACCTCGCGTAGGTAGTTGACGCAGCCGATGGACACCGGCCCCGCCGAATGCGTAGGGTGCTGAACACCCACCGAGGAGGTGCCTCATGTTCGGAAGGCTCGTGCGGATCACCGTGGCCACGGCCATCGTGGCCGGCGGCATGGTGGCCGGGGTTCAGGTGCCCGCGGCGCAGGCGAAGACGGTCAAGGTCGGCGTGAAGAAGAAGTCCGGTGAGATGCGTTTGCTCACCAAGTAGAAGTGCAAGAAGGGCTGGAAGAAGGTGTCCTGGAACGAGCAGGGCGCGACTGGCCCGCAGGGTAACCAGGGTGCACAGGGCCCCAACCTCAAGGTCAAGGACGGGACCGGGGCGACGCTGGGTACGTTCCTCGGCATCCTCCCGCAGGGCTACCCCCTGCTGTTCGTGCAGATCGATGGGGGCGCGTATACCTACACTCCAAGCGGTCTGCTCTACCCGCTCGGCATCGGGTCCCCGAAATTCAAGGACAACGCCTGCACCGGCGCGGCGTACATGGATGCCAATTCGCCCTTGACCGCGCAACTCCTGACCGGATCTGCCGGTGGCCCCACCCGGATGGTGTACCGCCGGACGTCGCCCACCCTCGGGCCCGCACTGGCGTGGCAGTTCACCACCACCACGGAGAACGCTGTGGCGGTGCAGCTGTACGAATTGAACAGTGCTGGCGCGTGCGTGGCTGACGGCGGACCGTACAACGGGACCCTGGTCGCGCTGAGTCCGGTGGCGGCGCCGCCGGATGTGCCCGGACCGCTCACGATCGGCTGACGGGCATGAAGAAGATCATCGCGACGGGGGCCGCCGCTGCCCTGCTCGCCGGCGGCGGACTAGCGGTCACGCAACCGGCCTCAGCGGCGAAGAAGTACACGGCCTGTGTGAAGAAGTCCACCGGTGAGATGCGTCTGCTGCTCGGGAAGTCGAAGAAGTGCAAGAAGGGCTGGAAGAAGCGCACCTGGACCAAGGCCGGACCGACCGGGGGGATGGGGCCGGACGGGCCGGTGGGCCCGGCGAACAGCTTCGGCTACGTGGTGGACGGCAAGGGGACCATCATCGGGCGGTCGATGGGGACCCCGAACTACCCGATCCCCGTCTTCCCGGTCCTCATCGAAGGCGGGTTGTACTTCTACTACCCGAACGGATGGCTGATCCCAGGAGGGGCGATCCCGTACTTCGACAACGCCGCGTGCACGGGCACCCCGTTCGCGGCCGCCACGGACACCATCGAGCGCGACATCGTTGCGCAGGACCCCACCTTCCGGGTGGTGAGCCGGGGGTCGACCGCCACGAGTTTGTTACCGGCCCGCGCCTACAAGGTCAACGGGCCGGCGAGTTCCGTGCTGAACCAGACGCGGTACTACCTGAACTCCGCGGAGGTCTGCACGGCCGAGCCGGCCTTCACCGGTTACCTCATCCCGTTGGTGGCCGTAACGGCCCCGCCGGACTACCCGGGACCTCTCAAGGTGGTGTAGTCAGATGCCCATCTGCGGGCCGGGTGTGCGCGGCTGGGGCAGCGAACCTTCGAGCAGGGCGTTGACCTCGCTGGCGAGGTAGCGGCGGTGCCCGCCGAGGGTCTTGACGCAGGAGAGCTTGCCGGCCTTGGCCCAGCGGGTCACCGTCTTGGGGTCCACGCGGAAGAGGGCGGCGACCTCGGACGGGGTCAGGAGTTCCTCGGGGTTGCTGAGGTTGGCGCTCATCGTCGCTCCATTTGTCCGATAAGAGGGTCGGCCTCGAGTCTCGCACCCATCCCGGACCGCGGCAACCGGGTGGCGCTCCCGGCCCGCCCAACGCCTGCTCGCCGTGCGCGTAATCCGGGTGGGGGAGGTGCGAATCTCGCCCGCCACGGGGTAAGGTTTGGCGTGTGGGCTCGATGCCCAGCATTGGAAACTGTCAACTGACCTTCGGGACGTATCCCGGGCGAGGGGGTCGAGCCATATGGGGCGCGGCCGTGCAAAGGCCAAGCAGACGAAGGTTGCGCGTGAACTGAAGTACAACACGCCGCAGACGGACCTTGCTGCTCTGCAAGCCGAACTGAGCGGACAGTCGAAGTCGCCGGACAGTGCCGACGACCTCGACGAGTTTGAGGACTACGACGAGTACGCGACGCAGGACGAGGACGCCAGTCGCTGACCCGCCGTTCTGCGCCGCTAGCCGCCCCGTAGGACTTCGTGACCGTTCCGTGACCCGATCCTTGGCGGTTTGTGATCGAGATCACCCCGGTTATAGCCGATCCTTAGAGATGTGGTTAGGGCAGATCAGGTACGAAACGGCGACACCATCAACTTCGACGGCGATCACCTCGTGGTGTTTCACTTCTGCGAGGAGTACGGCAAGGTCGTGATCGACGCCGTCAGCCAGGTCTCGGCGCGGCGCTTCGAGCTGCATCTGGCGCCGGACGCTCGCATCAGCGTCCTCTGACGCTGCGCTAGAAGCGGAACGTCATTCGCCTGGGCCCTTGGAGGGCCTTGTCGACGGTCGCGCGCAGGCTGGCTTCGTTCAGCGCCCCCGCCTGGGAGAACAAGACCTCGTTGTTGCGCATCACGACCAACGTGGGGATGGCACTGACGCCGAAAGCCTGGGCCAGCGCCGGGTTGGCGTCCACATCGACCTTCCCGAACACCACGTCCTCGTAGGTCCCGGAAACCTTGCTGAACACCGGGGCGAACGAACGGCACGGGCCGCACCAGTCCGCCCAGAAATCGATCACCACGACCTTGCCGGCCGTCTGATCCTGAAAGTTCACATCGGTGAGTTCAGTGGTCGTCACGATGGTTGCAACGCGCTAGCGGGGGCGGGGCATTCCCGGCACCAGACACGCGAGGACTCCCGGGCCCCAACGGGCACCGGGAGTCCTCGGCGGTGGATCAGGCGCAACCCCAGGGGCCCCACCCGGACCGCTTCCACAGCCGGTAGGCCATGTGGTCCTGGGCGAACTTCGGCGCCTGGTGGGCGTAGCGGGCGTACTTGGCGCCACCGACGCCGAGCCAGGTGCCGGCCGCGAACTGGTAGGCACCGTAGTACCCGTTGCCGGTGTTGATGCCGTAGTTGCCGCCGGATTCGCACTGGCGGACCTTACGCGGTTTCCAGCCGTTGGCCCAGGCCTTCGACGCAGCGATCTCCCTGAGCTGCTTGGGGCCGAGCTTGTACCGGGTCACGTACTTGACCTGGATCGGGTAGGACGCCGGCTTCGAGCGCGAAGCGCGGTCCTTCCCGCGGTCGGAGTCCTTGCTGGCCACCGTCGGGGAGGAGGCCAGGGCCGGGGCGGCCGTCGAGGCGCCGATCCCGGCGATGGCCAGGGCGGCAAGAGGCATTGCTACTGCTTTACGCAAGACATTTTCCTTGGTCGGACGTCCCCTCACGCGGCCGTTACTGCGCCGCGGTCCGTGGGGCGGTCAACGAGGGCCGGGGCCCTCGCAGCATCGAAGACTTCTCCGACGCGACTCTTCGACGGTGACACAGACGGTGGGGGTACCTCAACCGAGTGTGACGAATAGCACCCGTGCTCGTGGGGAGTGTGTGACGAGTATCACCTCGCACTGAGGTCCAGTCTACGGAATCCGTTGTGGGGCGGCGTGGGGCTGTGGACGAGAGTGGCCGGCGTCGGCCGCCAGCTGCATCGGGGAGAGGTGCGTACGACGGGGAGCGATCCAACCGGTGCGTTTCGCTCCCGGCTGTCCGGGTCTCTCCCGCCCTGGGTTGCAGGGACGCCGGCGGGTGCTCCCCGCCCCTCCCCGCCGGGGGCGGTGGAAAATGACGTGGCGCGGTGTCACGGGTGCCGCTTAGGGTCGGCTTCATGACCAGTGCCATCCAGGCCGAGGGCCTGACCAAGATCTACCGGGCGAAGCGCGGCTCCAGCGAGGTGCGTGCCCTCGACGGGGTCGATCTGGAGGTGCCGCAGGGGACGGTGCTGGGTCTGCTGGGCCCCAACGGCGCGGGGAAGACCACCACGGTGCGGATCCTCACGACGCTGCTGCGCCCGGACAGCGGCACGGCCCGGGTAGCCGGATTCGACGTGGTCACGCAGGCGCAGGACGTGCGCCGCGCCATCGGGCTGTCGGGCCAGTACGCGGCCGTAGACGAGAACCTCACCGGCTGGGAGAACCTCTACATGTTCGGCCGGCTGTACGGCTTGTCCAAGGCCCCGGCACAGCAGCGCGCAGAGGAGTTGTTGGGGCAGTTCAGTCTCACCGACGCCGCCAGTCGCACCATCAAGACCTACTCGGGGGGGATGCGCCGCCGATTGGACCTGGCGGCTGCACTCATCGGACAGCCCAACCTGCTGTTCCTCGACGAGCCCACCACCGGACTGGACCCGCGCAGCCGGCTCGGCATGTGGGACGTCATCCGGGATCTGGTGCGCGACGGCACCACCCTGCTGCTCACTACGCAGTACCTCGAAGAGGCCGACGAACTCGCGGACACCATCGCCGTGGTCGACACCGGGAAGATCATCGCGCAGGGCACGGCCGACGAGTTGAAGGCGCAGGTGGGTGGTGAGCGCATCGAGGTCGTGGTGCGCGACAGGTCGCACGTGGGCCCCGCACGGGAGTTGCTGGCGACGATGGTGACCGGCGAGGTGGAACTCGACGAGCACACCCGGCGCCTCACCGCTTCCTCGACCGGGGGTGCCCAGCAACTGGTGGCCGTCGTACAGGCGCTGGGTGAGGCGGGTGTGGCCATCGACGACGTGACCTTGCGCAGACCAACCCTCGATGACGTGTTCCTGGCACTGACGGGGCACCACACAGCCGACGACCAGGTGGAGGAGAACGCATGAGCACCCATGAGAACACTGCGGTCTCGGACGCTCTGGTCATCACGTGGCGCAACCTCAAGCGCATCCCGAGGATCCCGGAACTGGCCATCTTCGCAGTTCTGCAGTCGATCATGTTCGTGCTGCTGTTCGCGTTCGTGTTCGGCGGGGCGATCCCGCTGCCCGATGGCGGCAGCTACAAGGAGTTCCTCATGCCGGGCATCTTCGCCCAGACGATCGCCTTCGCGTCTGCGACGACTGCGGTGGGCATGACCGACGACATGGGCAAGGGCCTGATCGACCGGTTCCGCTCGCTGCCGATGTCCCGATCCGCTGTGCTGTCCGGGCGTACGGTGGCCGACACCATCTACCAGGCCGGGATTCTCGTGGTGCTCATGGTCGCAGGCGTCGCCGTGGGCTGGCGCGTGCACAACGGCCTGGCGCAGTTCCTGCTCGCCGTGGTACTGCTCCTGGCGTTCGCCCACGTCATGGCGTGGCTGGGGATCTGGATCGGGCTGTCCGTGCCGAACACCGAGACCGCGCAGCAACTCACCTTCGTCACGATCTTCCCGCTGACATTCGTGTCGAACGTTTTCGTACCGCCCGCCTCCCTGCCGCCGGTCCTGCAACCGATCGCGGAGTGGAACCCGGTGAGCACGCTGACGGCAGCCACCCGTGAGTTGTTCGGCAACCCGAACCCCTACGTGGGAGACGGCATTCCCGGGCAGTACCCCATCCTCGTGACCATTGTGTGGATGGTCGTGCTGCTGGTCATCTTCGCGCCCTTGGCCATCCGCAAATACCGCAACGCGAGTCGCTAGGCCCGGCTATCTGCCAACTGCAGTCCAGTAGATCGCGGCTACGGAACGCTTGAGCTGCCCGACTGACCCAGGCGGGCGTTCAGGTAGTCGATCAACCGCGAGGACGCCTCATCCCCCGGGTTCTCGTCGAACTGGATGTTCACCGTCTCCTGACCCCAGGAGTTGATCGTGTCGCGCAGTTGGCGCAGGGCTTTCTCCCCGGTACGGGCGATGAGGCGCTTCTCCGCCCACTCGTGCTCGCGGCGGCGCAGTGCCGATTCGATCAGGTCGCGCTGGTCTGCGGTGGCGGGTAGCGCATAGGTCTTCTCGAGAGCCTGTGCGAGGTCGATGCGGTAGTCGTGGGCCAGTAGCCGGAACTCCCCCGGCTTGGAGTCCATGCCGTTGACCAGGTCGATCAGCGCGACGACGAAACTGATGACCGGGCGGAAAAGCGTCTCCCGCGGGACCTTTGGCGGTCTGGTCTCCGGTGGGCCGAACCACCACGGTCGCTGGACGACCATCTCGTAGGAGAACTTGTTGATGGGGTCGTCGTGGTGGTTGATCATCACGTGCCGCCGGCTGCCGGTGCCGATCTCGCCGGCCTCGAAGACGTTGATCAATCTACCGCCGTCGGACATCTGCTCGGGGTCACGCATCCACGCCTTCCAGAGCGAACTGCGGAAGGGAACACCCAGGTAGAGCCCGGCGTCCAGGCCGGTCGCGTCGAAGCGGGGCACGCCCTCTGGCCCGGCGACATCGGCGGCCACCTGTGCGCCCAGGCTCTCACCGAACTGCACCACTCGGGGGCGCTTGGTCGGGTGCAACTCATCGAGACGGCGGTTGACCGCCTCGATCACCGCGGTCTGCAGTGCCACGCCCTCGGTGGTCTTGTTCAGCGCCAGTGCGCTGGGGACGTAGGCGTACTGGGGCACGACGACGGCGCAGTCGCCGCGCGTCAGGTACTCGAGAGCCTCAGCCATCACGTAGTTCACGTACCCGACGCCGGTGGGCGAGGCGATGCAGATGACGCTGCGCTGCAGGCCACCGGTGGCAGCGAGCTCCCGTACCGCCAGCTCCGCGCGTTGCGAAACCGAACCTTCACGGGGGATGACAACGCGCACGGGCTCGACGGCGTTACCGCCCATGACCTGCTCGATCTCCGCCGGGCTCAAACGCATGACGACGAAGCGGCGGCCCTCCTTGCCGATGGCGTCGAAGGGCACTTCGCTGGTGGGCCCGCACGACACGTAGGGGGAGGTGGGGTGCTCGCGGTAGGCAGGTTCGAGGACCTCCGACTTCTTCTGCGTCAGCCCGCGGACCTGTCGCAGGCCGATGACGCCCAGCCCGGCGAACCCGGTGAACATCACGCCGTGACCGATGAAGTCGCTGAACTCCTCGAGGTCCGTGCCCGCCAGGGCATTGACTCCACTGGTGATCAGGTGTGCCCCGGTCTGCTCGGTGAGGGCCAGCGTGGCCAGGCCCACCGCCGACCCGGCGACGGTCGCGGTGGCGACTGCCGCGGTGCGCGCGCGGGCCGCCATCGAGGTCCCGTCCTCGGTCTGCTTGACCGCGTTGAGCAAGCGGTTGTCGGTTTCGTACCGGCGGCCGCGGCGCATCCGGCGGACCAAGGTGCCACCGGCCATGACGGTGCCCATCCCAAGGTCGAGCAGCAGCGTGGTGGCGGCGGTGCGGCGCAACTTGAGCAGATCGTGGGCGACGAGGTCGCTGATGGTCACCAGCCCACCCGCCAGTCCCGCCACCGACAACAGCTTGAGTTCCGACCAGGCGATGCCGGCGACGAGGTTGTCACCACTGCGCGGGCGCAGGGCCACCTCTCCGGCCTTGCCACCTGCGGCGCTCACAGTGGCTGCGACGAGGCGGGCGCGCGGGCCAGGCCGGGAACCCGGTAAGCCTGCCGAGATGCTGGACACCGTGGCCCAGGTGGTGGTCCCCAAGGCGTAGTACGCGGTTGCGCTGACGCCCAGGGCAGCCGCCTGCTGGACGGACGTCCGGGGCAGCAGGCCGCGCGAGTAACTCGCGGCAGCGGCCCATGCCGCAGTGATCACACCGGCGCGCACAGCTTGGTCTGTGGTGAAGTGCCGGATCAGTCCTCCGAACACGGTGCTCGCCAGGCGCATGCCGATCATTCTGGTGGGTCGCGGCCGGTGACGCCCTGTGACAGGGGGCTTCGCTGGCCCGTCACTAGGCTGATGCGGTGGTCGACCAGCAAGCCCGCGGCGCCGGCCTGCGCAGCGAGGTCGGCCGCGGGGTACTGGGAGTCCTGGCCGCCGCCGCCCTGTTCTCCACGTCGGGCACCTCCGCCGAACTGCTAGTCCCGGATGCGTGGCCGCCGTCGGTGGCAGCTGTGCGCCTGCTCGTCGGCGCGGCGGGAATGGTCGCGTTCGTGTTGTGGCGCGGATGGCGCGCCGAACTCGTGACGCTGCTGCGGCGGCCGGTGGTGTGGCTGATGTCCGCCGGCGTCGCCGGGCTACCAGGCGTTCTTCTTCCTGGGGGTCGAGCAGACCGGCGTGGCGGTGGGGACACTCGTCGCCCTGGGCTCAGCACCGTTGCTGGCGGGCTTGCTCGGATGGGCGGTGGGCGAGGGCGCCCCGGGGTGGCTGTGGGCCGGCGCGACGGCAGTGGCGGTAGCGGGCCTTGCGTTGCTCACCGGCGGTGGGGATGCCGCCGGGCTCGGGGTCCTGTCGGCGATCATGGCCGGCGGTATGTACGCGATCTACACCGTCTTCGGGGCCAAAGTCGCCCGGGAGGGCCACCCCACCAGCGTGGTCATGGCCGCGCCGTTCGCCATCGGGGCGCTGTTCCTGGTGCCCTTCCTCGCCGGTGCTGGGTGGGTGTTCACCCCGGGCGGCGCGGCGCTGGCCTTGTGGCTCGGACTGGCAGCCACCTCTTTGGCGTACACCCTGTTCGGGCTGGGGTTGCCGGTCCTGCAGCCCGGGCACATCGCGACCCTCACCCTGCTCGAGCCGGTGGGTGGGACGCTGCTTGGGGTGCTGATCCTCGGGGAGCAGGTGAGTGCCGCCGGCTGGCTGGGGGTCGCGCTGGTACTCGGTGGGCTGGCTGCCGTGGGCCTCGGGGAACGGCGCGCAGCCCGCTGATTGCGGGATGGCAGGTCGGTCTGCGGCCATGATGGGAGCGTGCGCTTCCCGATGATCGCGGCTGCCGTGCTATTGGCGGCCTGCAGCACGCCGGCACCGCCGCCGGCGGATACCTCACCTTCGGTCACCTCGCCGGCCCCGACTCCCGCCCGCGCAGATCCGCAGATCCGGCGCATACCGGACGCGCAGTGGCGGGCGATGCGCAAAGCTGGCGTGGTGCGGACCGGGTGCCCGGCGACGCGCGCCGATCTGCGCCGGGTGGAGGTCAATTTCCACAACTGGCGTGGCCATGTGCGTCGCGGGGTGCTGGTGGTCAACCGCGACGTCGCCGAAGATGTGGCCGCGATCTTCACCGACATCTTCAAGGCGGGCTTCCCGATCCGTTCCATGAAACCGATCGAGCACTTCGACGGCGACGACGACGCCAGCATGGCCGCGGACAACACGTCGGCGTACAACTGCCGCCAGGCCGATCAGGCCAATGCCAGCGCCTACTCTTCGCCGCACGCCAACGGCCGAGCCGTCGATATCAATCCGCTGGAGAACCCCTGGTTCGATCCGCGCTGCGATTGCTTCATGCCCAGTACGCAACACATCACCCGCACCCGTGGCAAGGGCAAGATTCTGGAGGGCGGGAAGGTCTGGCGGGCGTTCACGAAGCGCGGCTGGATATGGCAGGACATCCCCACACCGGACTACCAGCACTTCGACACCGGCTACCCGTCGTTCCCGTGGTCGGGGTGAGACTCGCGCTGAACCCGCGGATTCGCGGCGCCGTAGGGTGAGCAGGTGACTGACGCCGATGTGATCCACCGCTTCTACGACGCTTTCGCGCAGCGAGACGCGGAGACGATGGCCGCGTGCTACTCCGACGACGTGGTGTTCCGCGACCCTGCGTTCGGCGAACTGCGCGGGGAACGGGCCAAGAACATGTGGCGCATGTTGTGCCGGGCCGGCAAGGACCTCGAGGTCCGGGCCTCGGGCATCGAAGTTGACGGCGGGGCCGGCAGAGCGCACTGGGAGGCCGACTACACCTTCGGCGCCACCGGCCGGAAGGTGCACAACGTGATCGACGCCCGGTTCGAACTGCGCGACGGTCTCATCAGCCGGCACACCGACACGTTCGACTTCGCGCGCTGGGCCGGCCAGGCCTTCGGCCCGGTTGGTGGGGTCCTGGGCCGGACCCCGGTCCTTCCGTTCGTCATGCAGCGGCTGGCGAACCGGCAACTCGACGGGTTCGAGAAGCGCCGTTCCTAGCGGCGCGGATACTGGTCACGTGACCGCCGGCAGACATCGCCTCGTCACCGTCGCGGCCGCAGTGCTCGTCGGAACCATGGTGGCCGTGCAGTCCCGGATCAACGCCGAACTTGCCGCGCATGTGGGCAGCGGACTGGTCGCAGCGACCATCAGTTTCGGAACCGGCTTGGTGCTGGCCTGGGGGATCCTGGCAGGCCGCGCCCCGCTGCGGGCTGCGATGGCGGCGCTGCCGGCAATCCTGCGCTCCGGCCGGCTGAAGTGGTGGCACGTGCTCGGTGGGATCGGCGGGGCCTGGCTGGTCACCACCCAGGGCCTGGTGGTCCCGTCGGTCGGGGTGACGGTATTCACGGTAGGCGTGGTGGCCGGGCAGGTGTCCGGATCGCTGCTGGTCGACCGCGCGGGATTGAGCCCCGCCGGCAAGTTGCCGGTCAATGCTCGCCGCGTGCTGGCTGCCGGCGTGGCGCTGACGGCGGTCGTCGTGTCGGGGCTGCACGCCGGGATCCACGCGGTCTCCTGGATCGTGCTGCTCGCCGTGTCGGCGGGTTTCGGGATCGCGGTGCAGCAGGCGGTCAATGGCCGGGTGGCGTCGGTGAGCGGCGAGCCCATGGTGGCCACCGGGGTGAATTTCATCGTCGGGTTCAGCGCATTGCTGCTGGCCAGCGCCGTCGGCCTCGGGGCGGGCGCCATCTCGCTGGGCAGTCTGCCGGGGCAGTGGTGGCTCTACCTCGGCGGACCCATCGGCGTGGCCTTCATCGCTTTGGCGGCCTGGGCTGTGCGGGGCGTTGGCGTGTTGATCTTCGGGCTGCTGTCCATCGCCGGGCAACTGCTTGGCTCGGTGTTCATGGACCTCATCGCGCCCACGGGTTCCGCGAGTTTCGGCTGGTCCCAGTGGGCCTCGCTGGCGCTGGTGGTGCTGGCGGTGCTCATCGCGACGAATCCGGGTGCCCGCCGCCTGGACGGCCGCAGGGTCGCAGCGATGGATTGACTCAGTCCTTCGGCCCGCCGGCGACGTAGATGACCTGGCCGGACACGAACCCGGCACCCTCGCTGACCAGGAACGCGACGGTGTTCGCGATGTCCTCGGGCTGGCCCACCCGGCCGACGGGGATCTGCGAGGCGGCCATGGCGATGAAGTCGTCGAAGGCGACGCCGATGCGCTCGGCGGTCGCCGCGGTCATGTCGGTCTGGATGAACCCGGGGGCGATCGCATTGGCTGTCACGTTGAAGCGGCCAAGTTCAATCGCCAGGGTCTTGGTGAACCCCTGCATCCCGGCCTTGGCCGCCGAGTAGTTGGCCTGCCCGCGGTTACCCAGCGCGGAGGTGCTGGACAGGTTGACGACGCGGCCCCATTCGGCCTCGCGCTGGTAGGGCTGCACGGCCTTGGCCATCAGGAACGCGCCGCGCAGGTGGACGTTCATCACCGCGTCCCAATCGTCCACCGACATCTTGTGCAGCATGTTGTCGCGGATGATCCCGGCGTTGTTGACCAGGACGGTCGGTCCGCCGAGTTCTTGCGCCACGCGGTCGACCGCTGCGCCCACCTCAGTCTCATCGGCGACATTCGCGCCGACCGCCAGAGCCTGCCCACCGGCCGCGCGAATCTCGTCCACCACCGGCTGGCACGCGGATTCATCGAGGTCCAGCACAGCCACGGCCATGCCGTCCGCGGCGAGTTTCTTGGCCACGGCGGCGCCGATGCCCCGTGCCGCTCCGGTGACGATTGCAGTGCGCGTCATTGGGTCCCCTCCGATGAAGTCGTTGCCGTCAGCCTATTCCGCGGGCCGGTCACTGGGATGTGTGAGGCCGGAAAAGGCGGGTATTGCCTGGACATGGAATTCATCTTGTGGATCTTGGCAGTCATTCTCGTCATCAGCGGCATCTTCGCGATCGTCCGCAAGCAGGTCCTGTGGGGCGTGGTGCTCATCGTGGTGGGCCTGCTCGTCGGCCCGGGTGGGGTTTCGCTGTTCACGTGACGCCGCGCTGAAGGCGGGAGAGGTTCGGGCGTTTGGGAGCGATCCAACCGGTGCTTTTCGCTCCCCGGTGTTGGCGGGGGTCACCGGCGGCGCCGGCCAGCCGTAGGCGGGAGAGGTTCGGGCGTTTGGGAGCGATCCAACCGGTCCGTAACGCTCCCGGGTGTCCGTTTCGCTCCCGGGTAGGGCTCAACTCTCCCGGATGAGGCTCGCACCTCGTCGAGCGGCACATCGGGGTCGGCCAGCTGAAGCCGGGAGAGGTTCGGGCGTTTGGGAGCGATCCAACCGGTGCTTTTCGCTCCCCGGTGTTGGCGGGGGTCACCGGCGGCGCCGGCCAGCCGTAGGCGGGAGAGGTTCGGGCGTTTGGGAGCGATCCAACCGGTCCGTAACGCTCCCGGGTGTCCGTTTCGCTCCCGGGTAGGGCTCAACTCTCCCGGATGAGGCTCACACCTCGTCGAGCGGCACATCGGGGTCGGCCAGCCGTCCCGCATCCACCTGCCGACCCGACAGGATCAGTCCGCGGATCGGATCCACCACGTCCCACACGTTCACGTTCATCCCCGCCTTCACCCGCCCGTCGTCGAGCCAGAAGGTGATGAACTCGCGAGCCAGCTCGTTGCCGCGGACCACGACGTCCGATGTCGCCGCGTCCGCGTGCCCCACGTACTCCATCCCGAGGTCGTACTGGTCGGTGTAGAAGTACGGCAGCCGGTCGTACGCCGCCTCGATCCCGAGCATGCTTGCCGCTGCCACCGCCGGCTGGTTCAGCGCGTTGGCCCAGTGCTCCACCCGGATCCGCCGACCCAGCACCGGGTGGAACGCGTTGGCCACGTCCCCGGCTGCGAACACATCGGCGTGACTGGTCCGCAGGTGCTCGTCGGTGAGGATGCCGTTGTCGACGTCCAGCCCGGCGGCCTGCGCGAGTTCGACGTTGGGGGCGATGCCCACTCCGACAACAACTGCGTCGGCGGCGATCACCCGGCCGTCAGCCAGGCGCACCCCTCGCACGGTGGCGTCACCTTCGAAACCCTCGACACCGGTGCCCAGTTCCAGGCGGACCCCGTTCTCCCGGTGCAGATCCGCGAACACGGCCGCCATCCGCGGACCCAGCACACCGGCCAACGGTAGGGGTGCGGCCTCGATGACTGTGACATCTACCCCGGCTCTCCGGGCGGCTGCAGCCACCTCAAGCCCGATCCAGCCCCCGCCGACGACGGCCAGGGCTCCCACCTCGTCGAACAGAGCGCGGATTCGCTGTGCGTCCTCGAGGGTGCGCAAGTAGTGGATGCCGGCCAGGTCGGCACCGGGAGCCTTCAACCGGCGCGGGCGGGCGCCGGTGGTGATCGCGAGCTTGTCGAAGGCGACCTCGGTGCCATCTGCCAGTGAAACGACATGCCGGGCCGGATCCAGCGCGACAACAGCGACCCCGAGCCGCAGGTCCACGTCGTGCTCGGCGTACCACTGCTCCGGGTGTACATGGACGTCCACGTCGTGCTTGCCCAGCAGGATCGCTTTCGTCAGCGGAGGGCGCTCGTACGGCCGGGACGGCTCGTCGCCGATGACCGTCACCTGGCCTTCGAAGCCGCTGTCCCGCAGATGTTCGGCCGTCTTGGCGCCTGCGAGTCCGGCGCCGACGATGACGAAGTTCTGTGCGTTCATGGGCGCGACGCTACCCGCGCTCACGCGAAGGTGCGAGAGCTAGCCGTACGTGAGCGCCTGGTTCAAGGCATCCGGCGTGAGCAGCCGGTCGAGGAGACCGTCGGCGAGTCCGAGTACGCCGGAATCGCCAGCCAAATCGCTGGCAGTGATCTTCAGGTCCCGCATCGCCAGCGGCAGCGAACGGGAGTAGATCCGCTCGCGCACACCGGCCAGCAGGTGCTCCCCGGTGTTGGACAGTTGCCCACCGATCACGACGATGGCCGGGTTGAGCAGGCCGACCGCATCGGCTACGGACGAGCCGAGCACGCGGCCCGCCTCGCGCACCAGGCGGGTGGCGACCGGATCGCCGTTCTGCACCGCGGTCACGACGTCGTCGACGGTCTGTACGGATCGACCGGCCGCGATCAGGTCCCGGATGATCGCCCAGCCCCCCGCGTACGCCTCGACGCAGCCGAGTTGACCGCACCGGCACAGCGGTGGCTCGCCGTCCGCCTCGACGTCGGCGCGGATGTGCCCCAGGTCGCCGGCGGTGCCCTGCGCCCCGCGCAATGTGCGGCCGGTGGCGATGATCCCGGCGCCGATGCCGGTCCCCACCTTGACGAACAGCAGATCGTCCACGTCGTGGAACCGTGCCGCGCGTTCTCCGATCACCATGGCGTTGACGTCGTTGTCGACGAACACCAACGGGCCGAAGCGGTCACGCAGCCGGTCCGGGATGCACGTGCCGTCCCAGCCGTTCATGATCGGGGGGCTCACCACGGTGCCGGTGGCGGACTCCACCGGGCCGGGCACCGATACCCCGACCCCCCACTGCGGCAGTCGCTCGTCACGCAATTCGGCGAGTCCGGCCTCGACGGCGGCGAGGACCACGTCGGGTCCGTCGGCGATCGTGATGACTTCGTCTCGACGGCGCAGAACGCGGCCGCTCAGGTCGGTGGCCGCCAGCCGCATCCCCGATGCGCCGATGTCGGCGAGCAAGAGTTGCGCACGATCGGAGTTGAAGGCGAAGCGGGCGGCCGGCCGCCCCCGTGCCGACGAGGTGGTGCCCGCGGCGACCAGCAGGCCGGCCTCCACCGTCTTCCAGGCCATGGAAGAGGGCATCAACGCCCAGGCGCAGGAGAGTGGCGCCCAGGTCGAGATCCAGGCGGCCACGAGCATCACCGACACCACCGGCCAGGCCGAGAAGCTCACGACCATGTCGCAGCAGGACTTCAACTGCTATGTCGTCAACCCGATCTCCGGCACGAACCTGGTGCAGGCGCTCGCACCGGTGGCAGCTGAGGGAACCCCGATCGTCAACATCGACAGCCCGATCGACGCCGACGCCGCGCAAGAGGCCGACATCACGCTCGAGACCTACATCGGCACCAACAACGAAGCCGCCGGTGGCAAGGGCGGCGAGTACATGATCGAGCAGATCACCAGCGGGCAGGTGGCGCTGGTAGGCGGTATCGCCGGCGACGTGACCAGCCAGGCCCGCCTCGACGGCTTCACCGCCGCGGTGGACGGCACCCTGGAGATCGTGCAGACCGTCGCCGCGGACTGGGAGCGCCAGAAGGCACTGACCGCCGCGACCGACATCATGCGCGCCAACCCCGACCTGAAGGGCTTCTTCGCCGCGAACGACGACATGGGCCTCGGTATCGCTCGCGCTGTCGCCAACGAGGGCAAGACCGGTGAGATCGCCGTGATCAGCGTGGACGGCAACGAGGACGCGCTGAAGGCCGTGGAGTCGGGCGACCTGACGGCCACCGTGGCCCAGTACCCGTACGAGATCGGAGCGCTCGGTGTGCAGGCCTGTGAAGCCGTGCTGGCCGGTCAGGACATCCCGACGAACATCGAGTCGCCCACCGCTCTGGTGACTGAGGAGAACGCCGCTGAGGCGATTGCCGCATTCCCGGCGCCCTTCGAGGAGTACCAGAACCCGCTGGCCGGGAGCTGATCGACGATGTCGACCGTCTCCCCCACGGCGGAGGTGGACGAGGAGCGAGCCGGCTGGACCAGCCGGCTCGCCTCGGCCCCCTGGCCGGAACTCGCAGCCCCGATCGGGCTGGTCGTGCTCGTCGTGATCTTCGGACTGCTGGACTCAACGTTCGTGTCCGGCGGCAACATCGAAGCGATGTTGCAGGCCAGCGCGATCCTGGTGGTGCTGGCCGTGGGGCAGACCTTCGTGGTGGCCACCGCGGGGATCGACCTGTCGATGGCTTCCGTGATGACCCTCGGTGCCATCGTGCTCGGTCTGACCTTGCAGGCCACCGACAACATCGCACTGGCCATCGTGGCCGGCATCCTGGCCTCCGGCGCAGTGGGCCTGCTCAACGGCACCATCATCGCCAAGGGCGGGATCACCGACTTCATCGTCACGCTGGGCACGCTCTCTGCGGCCTCCGGCCTGGCGCTGATCATCTCCGATGGCAAGCCCATCCCCGTTCTCGACCGGTTCATGCTCAAGCTCGCCTCCGGCGGGGTCGGGCCCTTCAGCTGGTCGGTGATCGTGGCGGCGATCGTCGCCGTCGTGGCTCACATAGCGCTGTTCAACAGCCGTTTCGGACTGCATGTCCTGGCAACCGGTGGTTCCGACGAGAGTGCCCGGGCAGTGGGTGTGCGTACCGCCCGGGTGAAGATCGCCGTCTACACCCTCAGCGGTCTGCTCGCCGGGGTCGCCGCGGTACTGCTGGTGGCACGCGTCGGCGCCGCTGAGCCGGCCAGCAACACGAGCTTCTTGCTGAACTCGGTGGCTGCGGTCGTCCTCGGTGGTGTGAGCCTGTTCGGTGGCCGCGCCACGATCACCGGCCCCGTCATGGGTGCCCTGCTGCTGACCGCACTGGTCAACGGACTGACCCTGCTCGGGCTGTCGCAGTTCTATCAACCGCTTGCTGTCGGCATCGTCGTGGTGCTGGCCGCCCTGCTCACGAGGTTCCAGAAATGACTGAGACCATGACGCAACAGGCGGTGCTGTCCGCCAGTCACATCCGCAAGAGTTTCGGCAACGTGCATGCACTCAAGGACGCGTCCCTGACCATGCAGCCGGGCGAGGTCACCGCGCTGATCGGCGACAACGGCGCCGGGAAGTCGACGCTGGTGCGCTGCATCTGCGGCATCCACCTCGCCGACGCCGGGACCGTCGAGGTGCAGGGCCAGCCGGTCCGCTTCAGCAACCCGGAGCAGGCCCGCGACGCCGGTATCGAGACGGTGCACCAGAACCTGGCACTCGTCGAGGACCTGACGGTGTGGCAGAACCTGTTCCTCACCCGGGAGAAGACCCGCGGCATCGGCCCGTTGCAGCTGATGAACCGGCGGGCCATGGCCACTCAGGCGACGGAGATGATGTCCACCCTGGCGATCAACGTGCCGTCGGTGAAGTCGCGGGTGCGCCGACTGTCCGGCGGGCAGCGGCAGGCAGTCGCCATCGCCCGCGCTGCCGGCTGGGGGTCATCCATCGTCATCATGGACGAACCCACCGCCGCTCTCGGTGTGCAGGAGACCGCACGTGTGGAGGAACTCATCCACGACCTGAAGTCCCGGGGCATCTCCATCATGCTGATCAGCCACAACTTCGACCAGGTCCTACGCCTGTCCGATGCGGTGACGGTCATGCGCTCCGGGCGCACCGTCGCCACGCGGCGGGCGGCGGCCACCCATGGCGACGAACTGGTCGGCCTGGTCACCGGCGCGGTGCCCGCCGACCCCGAATTCCAGACCCCCTGAAAGGACCACCATGAACCCCCTGGGCCTGCACGCCCTAGTGTGGACCGGACAGTGGACCCCCGAGTCCGCCCGGTACGCCATCGAGAGCACCAAGCGGATCGGCTTCGACCTCATCGAGATCCCGATCCTGGAGCCCGAGCACTTCGACATCGGGATGACCCGGCAGCTGCTGGCCGACAACGACCTGCAGGCGGCCTGCTCCTTGGGTCTGTCGGAGGACACCGACGTGTCCAGCCCGGACCCGGTGATCGTCGCTCGCGGCCGGGACCGCCTGGCCGCAGCGGTGGACGTGGCTGCCGGCATCGGCGCCGGGAACCTGTGCGGTGTGCTGTACTCGCGGCTGGGCAAATACCCCGAGCCACTGAGTCCGGCCGGCCGGGAGAACGTCCTGGCCAGCATCGCGTGGCTGGGCGAGCGCACCGCGCAGGCCGGGTTGCCCACCTCGCTGGAGGTGGTGAACCGCTATGAGACGAACGTGGTCAACACGGTGGCCGACATGGTCGTGCTGCTCGACGAGGCAGGGGTGGATCTGGGCGTCCACCTCGACACCTACCACGCGAACATCGAGGAGAACGGGTTCTTCGAGCCGGTGACCGCTGCCGGCGACCGCCTGGGTTACGTGCACATCGGGGAGTCGCACCGCGGCTACCTGGGCACCGGCACCATCGACTTCGCGACGTTCTTCACAGCACTCAAGGCCAGCGGCTACTCCGGCCCGGTCACGTTCGAGTCCTTCTCGTCGGCCGTGGTGCACCCGGAACTGAGCAACTTGCTGGCCGTTTGGCGCAACCTGTGGGACGACAGCGAGGACCTCGCAACTCACGCCTACCAGTTCATGGCCGATCACTTGCGCTCATGAATGTGTTCCTCGGCATCGACCTGGGTACGTCCGGTCTCAAGGTGTCCGCTGTCCATGAGGACGGCGTGGTCGTCGCCGAGGCCGAGGCCGCGTACCAGGTCGAACACCCACTGCCGGGGCACGCGGAGATCGACCCGCAGGCCTGGACCCAGGCACTGCAGCAGACCCTCGGGCAACTGAGCCGGATCCGGTTCCGCAGTCTCGCGATCGCCGGGCAGATGCACGGACTCGTCCTCGTCGACGCCGAGGGCGCGCCCTGCCGGCCGGCGGTGCTGTGGCCGGACCGGCGGGCGGAGACGCAGTTGCCCGCCTGGCGTGCTCTGTCGGCGGACCAGCGGACCCGCTTGGCCAACCCGCTGACGCCGGGCATGGCTGGACCTATCCTCGGATGGATCCAGCAGCACGAGCCAGTGACTCTGCAAGCCGCGCAAGCGATGCTGCAGCCGAAGGACTACGTGCGTTCCGGGCTGGCCGGCGGTCTTGTGGGCGAGCGCAGCGACGCCTCGGCCACGCTGCTGTGGGACATCCCGGCGGACGCGTGGGCCGGCGACGTCGTCGAGGAGCTCGGTCTGCCCGGCCACCTGCTGCCGCAGGTGGTGCCCAGTCACGAGGTGGTGGGTACCGCTGACCTGCCAGGGGAGCCGGCGGTGGTCGCCGGGGCCGGTGACACCCCAGCCGCGCTGCTGGGCAGCGGCGGACTGGCGCCCGGTGAGGTCCAGGTCAATCTGGGGTCGGGCGCGCAGATCCTTGTCGGCATCGACTCCCCACATCCGATCGCCGACCCGGTCACCCACGTGTACGCCGACGCGGGCGAAGCCTGGTACGGCATGGTCGCGCTTCAGAACGGTGGCCTCGCCCTGAACCGGGTGCGCGAGTGGTTGCAGATGCCGTGGGACGAGCTGTTCGCCGCCGCCGGCGCGGTCGCCCCAGGGGCTGGCGGGGTCAGCGTGGTCCCCTACCTGAGCGGTGAGCGTGGCGGTGTGGCCTCGCCGACCAGTCGCGGCGCCTGGCTCGGGCTGACCGATGCCACCACCAGCGCCGACATCGCACGCGCCGCAGTCGAGGGGATGGTCTTCGCGATCCGGCAGGGGATCGACCTGCTCGGCGGTGCGCCCCGGCAGATCC
Source organism: Micrococcales bacterium (assembly GCA_016703125.1). Classification (NCBI taxonomy): domain Bacteria; kingdom Bacillati; phylum Actinomycetota; class Actinomycetes; order Micrococcales; species Micrococcales bacterium. Next base: position 120,851 of record JADJCR010000008.1, read on the forward strand.
GCGTGACCGGTGGTGGTGCCCGCAACCCACTGGTGCCGCAGATGCTGGCCGATGTCACAGGCGCGCAAGTGCACGTGTTCCCCGACCGCAGCGCGTCCGCCCTCGGTGCGGCCATGCTCGCCGCGGCCGGGGTGGGGGTGGTGGTCCCCTTGGTGCGCGAGGAACCGGTCAGCTTCGCCCCGCGCCGGGAACCCGCCCTCCGCGCGGCCTATCGCCGCTGGCACGACCGTCTGGCCGCCGCGGACCTGTAGCTCGCACCTCAGGGGCCGACCGCAACCCGCAGGCTGGCCCACCCCTCGCGCTCCAGAGGCTCGATGCCGGCGAGGAGGTCGGCGATGTCCGGCAGGCGGTCTGCGGCGTCGACGGTCTGACCCGCGGCGCTGAATGCCTCAGCCACCTGCTGCCAGGCGTCCCCGATGGGCTCGAATCCGGATCCGATCTGGGCCAGCCCGGGATCGCCCATGATTCCGGCGGCCTCGGCCAGGAAACGCCCGTACATGTACCGGAACATGCCGCCGCCGGTCCCCCCTGTGGAGTCAATGAGGATGAACGCCTCTACACACGCCCGCTGGATCTGCTCCGGGGTCAGCGCCTGCGGCCACTCGCGCACCCGTTTGGCGGCGGTGGCGATGCCGCGCACGCCCAGATTCGCGATGGGCGGCTCGAGCATTCCCCGCACGACCTCCCGGATCGCTGTGCGCGTCTCGTCAGTGGTCGGCGGGCGGGCTTCGGCGAAGTCCCACGTCCACCACACGTTGCGGGGCGGAAAGGGCTTGTAGGTTGAGCTCCGGGCCATTGCGATCTCGTCCAGGGACACCGGGTGCAGGTTCATGTCGCGGTCGGCGACCAGCACCTGCCTGTCGGCGTCCCACCCGCACACCACGACCACGTGCCCGCCGAAGTGGTACTCCTCAGGGAAGTCGAAGTAGGGCAGGAACCCCATGTCCACCCCGATCATCACGGGCGTTCCGCTCTGCAACACCCCGACCAGCGCCCTCTCGGCCTTACCCCGGCTCGACGTCGTGAACTCCTCGACGCTGACGCCGGTGCGACTGCCCGCGGTGCGGACAAGCCCCAACTCCCCGGGACGGCCGACGTTGGCGCGGCCGCCCAGGAACGGCGTCTGCCCCTTCATGTGCCAGTAGACGAAGCCGACTCCGGCTCCGAGGCCGAGCAGCAGATCCTCGCTGACCGGCTGGCCGTGGAAGTCGTAGATGTGGCGCATCGACCCTGTGACGCAGTGCAGCGTCTCGAAGGACCGGAAACCCGGAAAGGCGGTTGGCATGGCGATCAACTCCGCACACAGGCTACGCCTCCGGTGTGACGATGAGAGGGAAAGAGGAGCCACATGGATCCCATCGCCACAATGGTCACCAGCCCGGTCGATGACGGTCAGATCGAGGTGTTCAGTTCTGGCCGGGGCCCTGCGGTAACGCCGCGGCCGCGGTGGCAGTTCTGCCATGCCGGCGGACCTCGGCCTCCCAACCGTGATCGACGACCTCGCCGCGGTGATGCCGGATGCCGACGTAGAGTTGATCCCCAGACTCGGCCACGATGCCCTTGCCCAGAGCTCCGCGCCTCCTCGTGGACTCGCTGGTCCGGTTCCTTCGGTGAGTATTCCCCTCCCGGACCCGGTCGGAGTAGGGTCTGCCCATGCGCCGCCTGTTGCTGATGCTCCCGATCGCTGCCCTCGCCATCCTGTTCATGCCCGCCAGCGCCTCGGCCAAGCCGGTCGTCCATTGCGACAACGTGCGCGCCGACATCGGCAGTAAGACCTACGTCCTGGCCATCAAGGTGAAGGTCCGCGGGCTGCCGTGCTCCGCCACCAAAGCCTTCTGGAAGTCCTTCGCGACCGGCGAGACGGGCGATGCCACGACCGAGGACTTGCGCGTCGGCTGCAAGGACGGCTCCAAAGGGCAGCAGAAGGCGGCCGCCAAGCGGGGCCGGATGGCCTACTCATGCACCAGCAGCAACGGCAAGATCAACACGAAGGCGTGGGTCCTCGGGGGCTGATCCCACCGCCCTCCCGGGTAGCGCGTAACCCCCGCCCGGTCAACGCCGGAAAGCCCCGAACAACCCCCGCCGCCCCGCGGGTTCCTCGCACGCATCGCACTCCTGCGTCGTCACCTGCGGCACCGGCCCTGCCACTGGATCGGTCACCGCACGTTCCGCAGCCAACAGCGCCGCGCCATACGCGCCCATCAACTGCGGGCGCGAGGGCATGTGCACGTCCAGCCCGCTCTGCTCGGCAAGCAGTGCCACGATCGCGGAGTTGCGCGCCACCCCGCCGGACAGCAGCAGCGGCGGCACAAGCCCGACGCTGCGTGCCATCGCGAGGATGCGGGAAACCAGGCCCGCATGCAGACCCAACAGGATCCGGTCGACCGTCTCCCCGTGTGCGACCAGCGAGATGATCTCCGACTCGGCGAAGACCGTGCACGTGGAGGTGATCCGCACGGCGTCCGGCGCGGACAGTGCCGTCGGGCCGAGGTCGTCGAGCTCCACGCCGAGCCGCCCGGCCGTGTGCTCCAGGAACCGTCCGGTGCCCGCGGCGCACTTGTCGTTCATGGCGAAGTCGATGGGTGAACCGGTCGGACCGATGCGGATCACTTTGCTGTCCTGCCCGCCGATGTCGATCAGCGTCCCGGCCATCCCGGTGTCGGCGAAAACGCCCCGCGCGTGGCAGGTGATCTCCGTGATCGCGCGGTCGGCCGCGGGCACGAGTTTGCGCCCGTAGCCAGTGGCGAAGACCGGAACCTCCGCGCCCATCCCGCGATCCGTCCGGAACGCCGCCACCGTGTCCCGGGTCTGGTTCTCCACATGCGGTGACATGGCGGCCAGTGTCCACGCGACGATGCGGAGGTCGGCGTCCACGGCCACCGCCTTGCAGGTGGTGGACCCTGCGTCGATGCCCAGTGCGACGATCGGCACGTCCGATTCGACGACGAGGTCCACCTCGCTCACAACCCAGCCTCCATCATCTCCACGAACGCCTCGATGCGCCCCGCGGTCTGCTCGTCGGCCCAGACCCGGGCGTCGTTGTGGTCGGCTTCCAGCAGCATCGCGGGCACTCCGGCCTCGCTGACGATGCGGTCGCGTTCATCGAGTTGACCCAGCGAGTATGGCTTGCAGGACCGGTCGGAGTGCAGGATCACCCCGTCGAGGTCGAAGTCATCGATCATCCGCCGCATCCCGGCCAGCTTGTGCGCGGTGGACCGGTTGAGGATCGGATGAAGGTAGGTGCGCGCCGCGGAGGCCATCGCGTCGTCGGGATCGAACATGTCCGCCAGCTCGGCCCACGCGTAGGTGTAGTTGGAGGCCACAACGTTGACCCCGAGCGCGGCCAGGGACTTCGACAGCCGGCTGATCCGGTACCAGACCGGCAGGTTGTCCCACAGCACCCGGTGCCGCTCGTCCTTGATCGCCCCGACGCCGGCGGCGATCCGGTCGTCGAGTTCGGCCAGGACCTTGCGGTAGTACGCGGTGGTCTCCGGCTGCCCGCGCATCGCCACGATCGGCCCCATCAGCAGGAAGCCGTCGAACGCGGTCATCGGTGCTGGCCGGTGCTGGCTGCGGTCGAGGATCTCGCACCACAGCCGGGATGCGGCTTGCGCCTCCCGCGTGGTCCGCCGCAACGTCTGGTCGGTGAGGTCGTGGCCGGCCACCCGCTCGGCAACCGGCACCAGTTCCTCCTCGAGTTGCCGGCGCACGTACTCGACCTGGTGTTCGTGGGCCTGCTCGTACAGGAACGGGGTGTCGACGACCACCAGCGGCACGCCGAAGTGGTCGGCCAGCACCTCGTACCAGTACTTGACCGTCTGGCAGATGTTCGTGCAGCAGAGCAGCAGATCCGGCGGCGGCAACTTGCCGACCGGGGTGTTCCCGGTGGCGATGGAACCGAGGTCGGTGCGCACGTAGGAGCACAGGTCCTTGCTGTAGCCCTCGTCCTCTGCGGCCTGACACAATTCCGCGCCCATCTTGCGCGCCCCGCACAACGCGGCGTGGTTCTCGGGGTAGATCAGCACGTACCCCAGCGCCTGCAGTACCTCGGCCGGTGCGCCGGACGTGACCCATGCGACCTTGTGCACCCCGGGGGCGTACCGGGCTTTCAGGTAGTTCGCACTCATCAACTCCTTGACGTTGGCCAGTGTGCGCGGCGGCGGGTTCATCGGGGAGTCCGGCCCGGGCGGGTGACTGGCCATGGCCCGCTCGTCGCGCATCCGCTGCACGCGCAGCACGTTGCGTCCGACCAGGTCGTAAGCGATGGCCGACCGGATGCGCGGCATCGGCAGCGGCGTCTTCATCGCGCCACCTCCAGCGTCTCCACGAAGGCTTCGATCCGGCCCACGAGTTGGCCGTCCACGTCGCCACCGCCTTCGTGCTCGATGTACAGCAACGGCACATCCAGGCCCTTGCGCAGCGCCGGCAGGTAGAACTGCTCGGGTTCGCAGAAGGGCGGCGCGATTGCCAGCACCCCCCGCGCCCCGGAGTTGGTGACCAGATCGCGCACGCGGCGCACCCGGTCGGCGATGGGGTCGGCGCGGGTGGGGTCCACGGGTCCCTCCAGATATGCCTGCGCCAGGCGTCGCCACGGGTCTGCGCCGTCGGTGGCGGGCAGGATGCGCCGGCTGCCGGTGCTCAGGTCGTCGGTGGCGATGTACGCACCCGCGTCGTTGACGATGTCGAGCAGATCGGGCGGGTCGGCCATGATCCCGCTCAGCACGATGGGCAGGCCGGTCCGCGCCGCCTCACCTCGCGGCAGCCCCGCCACGAGTTCCACGAAGTCCTCGGGCAACAGGTACTCCCGGGTCCGCACGGCGGCGTAGAACTCCCGGTCGGTGAGGGCCGTCCGGTTGGCGTACAACTCGCGCATCGCGTGGTCGGCAGCGTCCTCCATCGCAAACGCCGCGGCCCAGTCCTGGGTCGACGGTTCGTGCCCCCCGGCCGCCACCAAGGAGTCTCCGAGTCGCTGGTATTCAGCCACCAGGTAGTCCGCATCCACGGGTCGCCGCGTGCGCGGGGCGTAGAGGGTCAGGACCGGTGGGCGGTCGGTCACGAAGTCACGCAACACCGAGCCGAGCCCCTGGAGGGCATCGCACCCGTGTGGCACCAGCACCGCGTCGACGGACCGGAAGCCGCCATCCAAGAGGAACGCGGCGCCCCGGGTGACGATCGAGCAGGCGTAGGCCTGGAAGTGCACTGCGCCCGTATCCGTACCGGCAGCGGGCGCCCACACCTCCATCGGGTGGAACCCGTGCGCGCGGATCAGGGCCCGCGGGTAGTGGTAGGGAAGCGCCGCGAGGACCCGCAAGCCCTGGCCGCGGGCGCGCTCCAGCGTTTGCAGGCGGCTCGGAACGGTTGCCGTAGAGGTCATGTCGTCCTCCTCGAGGAGACCCTCACCTTCTGTTCTAGTACGCCCGCAGGATGGATGGGGGCTGAACGCCGGGACCTCACTGCGCGTGATCGAGGCCGGACGTGCCTACGATGCTCGCGTGCCCCGAATCGTGCTCACAGTCATCGGCGACGACCGCGCTGGTCTGGTGGCGGCTTTGTCGGAAGTCGTCTCCACCCACGATGGCAACTGGGAGCGCAGCCAGTTGGCCGAACTGGCAGGCAAGTTCGCCGGGATCGTTGTGGTGTCGGTGCCCGATGAGCGCGTCGAGGCCCTGACCGCAGCGGTGCGGGCGCTGGATGGACTACTCGATGTGTCCGCGTACCCCGCGTCCGGTCGCGCGGACAACAGGCCCGAGCAACTGCTCACCATCGACCTGCTGGGCAACGACCGGCCGGGGATCGTGCACGAGGTCTCTTCGGTGCTGCACCGGCACGAGCTCTCCATCGAGATGATGGAGACGCATACCCGTGAGGCGCCCATGGCCGGCGGACAGCTCTTCGAGGCGCACATCGTGGTCAAGGTCCCGGCGTCGGCCGAGCCGGAAGCACTACGGGCCGACCTCGAACGGCTGGCCACCGAACTGCTGGTGGACATTGCGCTGTCACCTGTCGAGTGACACGAACGCTGGCCAAGGCGCGGGAACCCCTGACAGGATGGGCGCCTGACGCACCACCGGGAGGCCCTGTCATGACGTTACGAAACCGCTTCAAGACCCTGCTGTGCGGTGCTGCTGCCGGCACCCTGATCGCCACGGCCGTGATCGCCGCCCCACTGCCTGCCCAAGCAGCGAAGGCGAAGAAGGGTGGGGAGCTCACGGTCATGACCCAGAACCTCTACCTCGGTGCCGACCTCTTCCCCGCCATCGAGGCGGCCTCCCAGGGCACCACGGCGTTCCTGCTGGCCGCGGCGAAGGTCTACCAGGAGGCCATGGCCTCGGACTTCCAGACCCGTGCTGCCGCGTTCGCCAGGACCGTCAAGGAGCAGGAGCCCGATCTCATCGGCCTGCAGGAGGTGACCAACTGGATCACGACCCGCAATTCCGAGGGTCCGGCCCTGCAGAGCCAGGACTTCTTGAAGATCGTCAAGAAGGCGCTGAAGGCCGAGGGACTGGCGTACAAGGTCGTCGGGATCTCCGACAACGCCAGCCTCGGGCCGTTCCCCTACATCGACCCCGCGTCGTCCTGTGGTGAGCCGTCCGGCCTGCTGCCCTCCGGGTGGCCGTGCACCATCTCCATGAAGGACCGCGACGTCATCCTCGTCAACACCGAGACCAAGGGCCTGACGTACACGAAGAAGTCCGTGAAGTCGGGCAAGTTCAAGGCCCAGCAGACCTATGTCATCGCCGGCCAGACGATCTCCTTCGGCCGTGGTTGGGTGTACGCCGACATGACCTACAAGGGTGCGAAATTCCGATTCGCGAACACTCACTTCGAGGTCGGCGGGGAGTCCGAAGCCATCCAGGAGAAGCAGGGCAAGGAGTTCGTCAAGCTGGTGCAGAAGGGAGCCGGGACGGTGGTGGCCACCGGCGACTTCAACACCGATGCCTACGGCAACTACTCCCCGAAGACCTACAAGATCCTCACGAAGTCGTACTTCACCGATTCGTGGAAGCGCAAGCGTGACGGCAAGGGCTTGAGCTGCTGCCAGAGCGCGGACCTCTCCAACCCTGTCAGTGAGAACGACACCCGCATCGACCTGGTACTGACCCACGGCAAGGCCAAGGGCAAGGGGAGCGTGAACACCAACATCAGTCTGTTCCGCGCCACCCCTGCCCCGCTGTGGGAGTCCGACCACGCAGGGGTGGTGGCCCGGTTGAAGGTGTCCTGACTTCTTTACCTACGCTTGCGTAAGTTACGCTTGCGTAGGTAAGGAGGGAAGAATGACGAAGACCGTCATCCTGCACGGCGATGACCTCGCCTACGAGTTCCACGCGGGCACGGGTATCCCCCTGCTGCTCGTCCACGGCGTCGGCTCGTCGACCGGTACCTGGGCCGATCTCATCGTGCGGTTGCGCGACGCGGGCCGGACCGTAGTGGCCGTGGACCTGCTCGGTCACGGGGAGTCCGGCCATGGCAATGGTGACTTCAGCCTCGGATCGAACGCCTCGCGCCTGCGGGACCTGCTGGATCACCTCGGCATCGCGCGGGTGCACCTCGTGGGCTATTCGCTGGGCGGTGGGGTGGCCATGCAGTTCCAGTACCAGTTCCCGCAGCGTGTGGAGTCCATGACGCTGGTCTCCAGCGGCGGCCTCGGTGCCGAGGTGAGCTTGGGCCTGCGCGCTGCCAGCCTGCCCGGGTCGGAGGTCGTCTTCCGGATGATCTCCAGCGAACATGGGCTCGCGTGGCTCCGGCGTGCCACGCGCGGGCTGGTGGCGACCGGGAGCATGAGCACCGGCATGGCCGACAAGACAGTGGAGAAACTGCAGCGGCTGCGCGAAGATGGCCGGCGCAAGGCGTTCCTGGCCACGGTGCGCAGCGTCGTCGGGCCGCAGGGTCAACTGGTGCGTGCCACAAGCCGGTTCGGTGCGGTGACCGATCCCTCGACGGTGCTCATCGTCTGGGGCGACGCCGATGCCACGTTGCCCATGTCGCACGGCCTGCAGGCGCACGAGTTGCTTCCGGGCAGCGGTTTCGTCGCCGTCCCCGGAGCCGGCCACCACCCGCACGTCGACGCGCCCGATCTGGTGGGTGAGTCGATCCTGCGCCATGTTCTGGAGGTGGAGGGTGGCTGAGTGGGCGTCGGCCGGCCGGATCGCCGGCCACGGTCTGGGAACGGTCGTGGATGTGGTCGCAGGGATGCACGATGCGATCGTGCAGCGGGTCGAGGAGACACTGCCGCCGGTTGCCGCCGAGGTGGCGGGACTGCACCGGGGACACGCGGCACGGGTCTACCAGCGGGTGGGGGCGGCGCACCGGCGAATTCCCGAGGTGCTCGGACAGATGGCGCCCGAGCGGGCTGAACCGGTCACCGGGTCTCGCGCCGGCCAGGTGGTGCTTCCCCTGGTCCACGGGCTGTGGGGCGACCATCTCGCGGGCGCCGATGAACCCCTGACGATCCGCATGGCCGTGCGCCGGGATGGCCGTGACGTGCGCGACATTGCCGGTGCCTTCCCGGAGGCCAGCGAGCACCTCGTCGTGTTCGTCCACGGCTTGTTCGAGGACGAGCGGGCATGGGACTGCGAGGACGGCAGTTTCGGATGCCGGCTGGAACGCGACCTCGGGGTGACGTCACTGCACATCCGCTACAACTCCGGCCTGCGGATCAGCGAGAACGGGCGCTTGCTCAGCGACCTGCTGGACACCGTCGTCGGTGACTGGCAGGTGCCGATCGCGTCCATTGCCCTGGTCGGGCACTCGATGGGAGGCCTGGTCGCCCGCAGCGCCGCCCACCAGTCGCAGGACCGCGACTGGCGGCCGTTGCTGGCCACGGTCGTCACCCTCGGCACGCCGCATCTCGGCTCGCCGGTGGAGAAGTCCGTCCACGTCGGGGACTGGGTGCTGCGCAGTGTGCCGCAGACCCGCCCGCTGGGCCACTTCCTCACCCGTCGCAGTGTCGGTATCAAGGACCTGCGCTACGGCGCGCTGGTCACCCAGGACTGGGACGGGCACGACCCCGACGAGTTCCTGCGCGACCGGTGCACGCAGGTCCCACTGCTGGACGACGTGACCTACTACTGGGTGGCCGCCACGATCGCTCAGGACAGCAGTGGCCCCGCGGCCCGCATGTTCGGCGACGGGATGGTCCGCCAGGCCAGCGCCTCCGGCCGCGGCGAGGTTCGACGGATCCCCTTCGACATGGGGGTCACCGTCGGCGGGGTGAACCACCTCGCGGTCATGCGTGACGATGCGGTGTACTCCCATCTGGTGGAATGGCTGGACCCCGACGCCTTCGGCCGGCGTCTGGGCCGTTCGTCTGATCTGCGGCCAACCGCAGGCGGTGTACGGTGACCGCCATGCGCCGTCTGACCGTGGTTCTCATCGCCTCCGCCTTCGCCGTGCCCGTCATGGCTGCACCCGCTGCAGCGGCCGGTTTCCAGGACTGCAGCAACGTCAAGGCGGCCGCCGGCCAGCGGATGGTGCTGGCCACGAATGTTGAGGTGAAGGGGTTGAGTTGTGCCGAGGCGAAGGCGTTCTGGACGTCGTACGTCTCGACCGGTGAGGTCCTCCCGCCCAGACTCGAGGCCCTCCGCACCAAGTGCAAGCCGGGTTCCAAGTCCGCCCGCAAGAAGGCGGCCAAGAAGGACCGGATGGCATATGTCTGCAAGGACGGGGGACTTGTGACGAAGGCCTGGGTGCTGGGCGGCTGACAGCCAGTCCGGCGGCCCCGTCATCCGTTCGGCGGCACGGGCGTTTGCGTACCATGAGGAATCGATTTCGGAGGGAACGACTCGTGTTACGACGGTTCGGCATCGCCGCCACCCTGATCCTGGCCACTGTGGGCTTCGTGCCGGTGGCCCCGGCATCGGCGGCCGGTTACACCGTCAACAGCAGCGGTGATGCTGGCGACGCCAACCTGGCCAACCCCGCGTGCGCCACAGCAGCGAACGTCTGCACCTTACGGGCGGCCGTTGAGCAGGCGAACTCCTTGCCAGGCGCAGATGTCATCACCGTGGGGGCGAGGACGATCAGCCTGGGGTCGGCCCTGACCATCACGAGTAACCTCACAGTGCAAGGCGCCGGTGCCGAGAGCACGATCCTTACGGGCAGCGGCAGCCACGTGATGATGTCGGTGACCAACGGCAGCGTGACCATCAGCGATATGACGATCACGGGCGCGACCAGTGTGGGGGGCGCGCAGGCGGTCAACCAGACCGGCGGGGTCGTGACCCTGGACCGCATGCGCATCTCCGGCAACAACGCCTCCAGCCTCGGTGGCACCTACGGGCCGGTCTACGTCCAGAACGCCACCATGACGGTGCGGGACTCCGAGATCTCCGGCAACACGGCCACCAGCACCTCCGGCTCGGTGTACGGCAGCGGACTGGCGGTCTACGCCGGCACCGTCAGCGTGGTCAACTCCACGATCGCCGACAACACGGCCAATGGCATCGACTGGGCTTTCGGCGGCGGGGTCTGGGCCGGCCAGAACAGTGGCGTCACTGTCACCGCCTCGACGATCGCGGGGAACAGGCTGAACGCCCCGAATCTGCGCGGTGCCGCACTCTTCCAGCACACCGGCGGCAGCGGCAGCGTGGAGGTGGCCGATTCTGTCATCGCCGATCCCAGAGGCGTGACCAACTGCGGGTCGGGCGGGAAGCTGCCCGCATTCCTGGCCCGCAACCTCCTGGATGACACCTCCTGTGGTGCGGCATCGGCCACCCGCACCATCGCCAACGCCCAACTCGGTGCGCTGGCGGACAACGGCGGCCCCACGCATACCCGGGTGCCGACGGCCACGAGCCCGGCCATCGATGCAGCGTCGGCGTGCGCGAGTGCCGCCGACCAGCGCGGCCAGGCCCGCCCGATCGCCGCCGCTTGCGACCTCGGCGCGGTCGAGGTCGGCTCCGACCGGGAGGCCGCGGTGTCGGTGTCCAACAGCGCGCCGTCGGCTGGCTCGGACATCGTCGTCACTGCAACCGCGCGCAACAAGGGCGCCGATGGCAGTACCGGCACCTCCTTGGTGGTGCAGACGGCTGGTGCCCAGATCCTGTCGGCCAACGGTGGGTCCTGCAGCATCGCCGGTGACGCCGCCACCTGCCTGGTGGGTTCCATCGCCTCCGGGTCCGCGGGCGAGGTGCTGCTGACGGTGCGCATGCCTGGCTCCGGGACCGTCCCCATCACCGCCTCCGTCGGTGGTGATCAGCCCGACCCGGTCGCGGCGAACAACACCGCGAGCACATCCGCAACGGTGCCCGGGGCTCCGGTGCTGGCGGCGTGTTCCCTCACCCGTTCCGGGACAGGCAGGGCCGACGTCCTGCGCGGCACCGCTGCCAGCGAGCGACTGCTCGGCAAGGCCGGCAACGACAAGATCCTCGGGAAGGGCGGCGACGACTGCCTCGAGGGTGGCAGGGGCAACGACCGCATCAAGGGCGGCCCCGGCGCCGACCGCATCTCCGGGGGTGGCGGCAAGGACACCATCCGCTCGAAGGACGGCTCAAAGGACCGCGTCGACTGCGGTGCCGGCCGCGACACTGTCATCGCCGATCGCAAGGACTCGGTGGCGCGCTCCTGCGAGCGGATCCGTCGCCCCTGACAGCCCGTCCAGGTAAGGGCGTTAGTCATTCGTACAGCGGGGAGCGATGCAACCGGTCCTTTTCCCTCCCCGCTGTCCGCATCACTAACGGATCCGGCTCAACCCGTGTTCTGCAGACCCGCCGCCAAGCCGTTGACGGTCAGCAGCAGCAACCGGCGCCACTCATCCCCGCCGCCGGCACGCACATGGGTCAGTGCGGCGAGTTGCAGTTCCGACAGCACGTCCACGTACGGCGCGCGCATGGCGATCGCCGATCCCAGTACCACTTTGCGTTCCAGCAGCCGGTCCTGCTCGAGGACCTGCAGAACCAGGGACACGGTGAGGTCCATCTCGGCCAGGATGCGATCGGTGATGTCCGTCCGGCCGCCCAACGCGAGGAACCGTGCGGCCAGGTCTCGGTGGCTCTTGGCCAGGCTCATCTCGGCGATGTCGATCAGCGAGGTGAACAGTGGCCACTGCGCGTACGCCAACCGCAGCAGGTCGAGGTCGTTGACGGCGGACAGACCCGTGCCGAGGCCGTACCAGCCCGGGATGTTGGCCCGCGTCTGCGACCACGCGAACACCCAAGGAATGGCCCGCAGGTCGGACAGTTCACGGCCCGACGTCGCGGCACTCCGGCGCACCGGCCGGGAGCCCATCCGCAGCTCGCCGATCTCCTCCAAAGGGCTGGCTTCGGCGAGCACGTCGGCGCAACCGGGCGTGCGCACCAGGTCCCAGTAGGCCGCCCGGGAGGCCTGCGCCAGGTGTTCACCCAGTGCGGCGAACCGGGTGGCCGCCTCGGCGTTGTGGTGCTCGACCTCCGGTGTGCCGGCCAGGAGCACGGCAGTGGTCAGCCGTTCGAGGTGCCGCTGCGCGATGGTGGTGTCGGCGTACCGCGCGAACACCACCTCCCCCTGTTCGGTCACCTTGAGCCGGCCGTCGACGCTGCCCGGTGGCTGCGCGATGATCGCGCGGTGCAACGGCCCGCCACCACGGCCCAGCGAGCCGCCGCGGCCGTGGAACATCGTGAGCGCGATGTCGTGGTCGCGCGCCCAGGCGACCATGGCCGTTTGGGCCCGTGCGAGCGTCAGGGTCGCCGCGGTCGGGCCGACGTCTTTGGCGGAGTCCGAGTACCCCAGCATCACCTCCACGCGGCGGTCGGTGCTTTCCAGCCATTTCTGCGTGGAGGCCATTTCCAGCCAGTCGGCGAGCACCTTGTCCGCCGCGGCCAGGTCGGCTCCGGTTTCGAACAGCGGCACGACATCCAGGCGCAGGGGTGCGGAACCGACCGCCAGCCGGGCCAGCGCGCGCACCGCCACCAAGTTCGCGGCGGAGTGCGAGAACGACACGATGTAGCGTCCGCAGGACCTGTCCCCCCAGCGCTGCTGCAACCAGGACATGACCCGCAAGGTGTCCAGCACCTCACGGGTGCGCTCCTCGCGGGGCGCGACGTGGTCGGGCCACCCCTCGCGGGCCAGCCGGTCCAGGAACGCCGCGTTCTCCGCCGCCCCTTCCGGCGCATCGGGCACCTGTGCGAGCAGGTCCACCAGCGCCGCCCGGTGGACGTCGGAATGCTGCCGGACCTCCAACTCTGCGAGGTGGAAGCCGAACGTCTGCGCATACCAGATGAGGTGCTGCAGTTCGCCGTGGGCCGCCCGGCGGGCACCTCCCTGCGCGAGGGAATCCTGCACCACCTGCAGGTCCGCGGTCAGCTCATCGGCGTCGCGGTAGGAGTACTCGGCGCGTCCTGCCCGCGTCGCGCGCAGACGTTCGGCGATGACCAGCATGCGCTGGCGGTGGGGTTCCCCGGGTGAGCCGGTGCGGATCTCGGCGAAGCGCTGCGGCATGGCTACCGCGTCACGGGCCAACGCATCCGTCAGCGCCCGCGACGGCGGGGTGTCGGCCTGGTCGGCGGTCAGCGTCCTGCCGACCCGCTCGACGGACACCTGCAACGCGGACAGCGCATGGTCGGCTTGCACGGCCAGGGTCTGCCGGGTCACTTCGGCGGTGACATACGGGTTGCCGTCCCGGTCCCCGCCCACCCACGAGCCGAACCGGACAAAGGCAGGCACCGGGGTCGGAACGGTCCCGCTGCGCTGCCCGATGAGTGCATGTTCGGTGGCCCGGTACAAGCGCGGCACGGCGCGGATGAGGGTCTGATCGAAGACCGTCATGATCGTGCGGACCTCGTCGAGGGGCTCGGGCTGGGTCATGCGCAGCGCGGAGGTGTGGTGCAGCAGTTCCACCTCCTCGAGGAGTCGCCGGTGGGCGGCGTCCTTCTCCTCCGGGCCGAGCCGCGGATTCTCCAGTCGCTGGAGCTGTTCGGACACCCGGCGCAGCGCGGTGGCGATGGCGCGGCGGCGGGCCTCCGTCGGGTGTGCGGTGAGCACCGGGTGGATCCGTAGACCGCCGAGCCGGTCCTTGATCCCGGCGGCTGCCGACACCGCCGGCCACAGATCCTCACCGGCGTCGGGGGCGTTGAGCAGGCGAACCCGGTGTCGCTCGTCGGCGAGGTTGACCAGGTGTAGGTGGACCGTCAAGGCGTCGGCCAGCCGGATGGCCTCCTGCGCGGTGGCGGGCGGCTCGAACCCTCCCCTGTGCATGGACGCGACCTGCGCGGCCACGCGCTCGAGACCGGCCTCGCGCAGCACCTGCTCGTGCACACCGGTGAGTAGGTGGAGTTCGCGGGTCAGTTGGCTGTCCACACGCAGCAGTGTGGCAGCGATCGCCCGGGCTTGACCCGGTTCGATGGTGGGTAACCTGCGTCAATTCAGTTGACCGTGGTTACCCAACATCCCCGTCACCACCCTGGGACGAACTGCGCAGCATCGCGGCCGCCCGTGCCGCCCCCCGGCCGCGGGCTTCGCGGAGGTTCGCATGTCGTGGTGAGTCACGTGTCCGGTGCGTCCGCCCCGGTACCGTGATCGGCATGGGTGCACCCGGACGTGCGGACCTCAGTCGCATCATCGCCCAAGCGTTCGAGCCGACCCTGTTCGCGGACACCCCATTCCAGGCCGAGTTGTTGATGTCCGACGTGCTCGGCGGAGTCTGGAAAGGCGTGGATCACTCGCCCACGGACGCCGTCGTGCAGTTCTCGACGCAATTGGCCGGGGATAGCGCGAGTCTTGGGGCATTGAGCCGTGCCGTGCTGGAGGTCTTGGCGTTCATCGGGCCGCCTGAATCGGCTGAAGCGATCAGTGCGCTCGCGCTGAGGAGCACCGGCACGGCCCCGCGCTGGCTACCACTGCTGGACAACGTCGCCTTGCTCGAGATCGTCACCAGCGAGGACGTCTTCGGTGACCAAACGAACTACATCATGCAGTTCGGGTATCGCGATGGTGGGCGCGTAGTTGGCTGTCACATCATCATCGCGATGGTGGACCACAACCTGCATCTGATGAAGGATGCGTTCATCGTCGAGGGGCCCACGTTCGAGCAGTTGACGGCGGTCTTCAACTCGGACCCCGACCTCTACGTGCTGCCAGTCCCCGATCTCGCGTATGTGGCCGGGGCCATCACCCGGGCGATGGACAGCACGGACTTGACGGTGGATGTCGGCGAACTGCTCGGGGAAGAGACGGCATCGACGTGGTACCTGCTGCGCTCCCGGGTCCGGCGTTGCCTGCCCGCACCCCGGGACGCTCCCAAGCCGCACCCAGCGGCCGAGCGCGACAAGGATCGCCGGGCGTTCCTGCGGGCCAAGGTCACCAAGGACTTCCTGGCCACCGAGGTCGAAGGGCAACTGCCGGATCCCCAGATGGTGGACCTGTTGGCGCAGTTGTTCATCGATTTCGCGTGCGACCTGCGGGGTCGCCCGGAGGTCTGGTCACCGACCACCGTGGAGATGTTCCTGTGCGATTTCGCACCCTCGGTGGTCTGGCAGGCCGATCACATTGCCTGGGTGGCGCCGACGCTCAGAGTGTTCGTCGAGTGGGCTCAGAAGCGGCGCCCCGTCGTCATCCGTGGCCGCCACGCGACCCAGGAGGCCATCGACCAGTTCGCCGGGGACTTCATCCACGGTGCACGCCGTGCTGCGCTGGGCGTGGCTGTCGCGGCGCAGATCTCCGAGGAGCAGTAGCCACCAATCCACAGAAGTGACATTCCGGTACTGAGACGACTAGGCTCAGGCAGACCTCATTGCCGGCGGCTTCGGGAGTCACGATGGAGACCACACTTCTGCCCCTCGCCCTCGGGTTGATCATGCTGGGCCTCGGGCTCAGCCTCACCACCGACGACTTCGCCCACGTGGCGCGTCACCCCAAAGCGGTGGCGATCGCCCTGGTCTGCCAGATCCTCGTGCTGCCGGTCATCTGTTTCGGGCTGGTGAAGTTGTTCGGCCTGCCGCCGATCCTGGCCGTCGGCATGATGCTGCTGGCCGCCTCACCCGGTGGCACGACCGCCAACCTCTACAGCCACCTGTTCCGCGGGGATGTGGCCCTGAACATCAGCCTTACGGCGATCAACTCGGTGCTTGCCGTGTTCACGTTGCCGATCGTGGTGAACCTGTCGATCGCGTACTTCGCGCCGGACGGTGACCGGGTCGGGCTGCAGTTCCAGAAGACGCTGGAGGTCTTCGCCATCGTGCTGCTGCCGGTGGTCATCGGCATGCTCATCCGACGCTGGCGCCCGGCGTTCGCGGATCGCATGGACAAGCCCGTGCGCATCGGGTCCGCGGTGATCCTGGCGCTGGTGATCGTGGGCGCGGTGATCAGCAACCTGGAGATCCTGCGGGCGAACTTCGCGTCGCTGGCCGGCATCACCATCGTGTTCTGCGCACTGAGCCTCACCATCGGCTACGTCGTGCCGCGCATGTTCCGCGTCACGGAGGGCGAGTCGATCGCGACCTCCTTCGAGGTGGGCATCCACAACGCGACGCTGGCGATCGTCGTCGCCCAGTCCGTCCTGCTGAGTACCGAGATGTCCCTGCCCGCGGCCATCTACGGCGTGCTGATGTTCTTCATCGCGGCAGCCTTCGGTTTCCTGATCAAGCGCCGTGCGGATCGGCGATCCGAAACCCCGGTTCCGGCTTGAACCTGTGCCAGCCTGAGTGCTCAGTCCCGGCGGTGGTAGTTGTGGGCGGTCGTTCTGTGCTGGGTCCCTAGCGGGCTGGTCCACACCAGGTCGTGGCGGGGCGTGCTGGGATCGTGACGGACCTGCCAGGCGGAGTGGGTCTTGATCCGGTGGTGGTGCCGGCACAGTCCGGCGAGGTCGACGGCGCGGGTCTTGCCCCTCGGCCACGGGACGATGTGGTCGCAATCCAGGTACTCGGCGCGGCGGTGGCAGCCGGGGAAGCGGCAGGTGAGGTCGCGGGCCTTGACGGCGTTGCGGATGCGCTCGGGGATGCGGTAGGTCTCGGCGTTGAGATCCACCAGCCGCCCGGACAGCGGATCGGTCACCAGGCGCCGCCAGCGGGCATCGGGGGAGAAGCAGAGGCGGCGTGCCAGTTCGGACGGGATCGGGCCGAGTTGCTTGGTTTCCGCGCCGTACTCGTTGTCGCCAATGAGGGTGTCGGCGGGGATGACGACGTCGACGCTGACCTGAAACGTGCAGTGCGCCTCGAGGAAGCCGGTCAAGGCATCCGCGCGACGCTGGTCGCGGGTGCGGGCGTCTCCCTGACCGTGGGGGTCGGGGCAGTCCGGTGAGTCGGCGAGCGCCTCGAGGGCCTGCATGAACGCCTCGGCGACCTCGGCAGACAGGTAGGCGCACACGTCGGCCATGCCGTGGCCGCGCGGGATGATGCTGACCCCGCGGTTGTCGAGTGCGCGCTTGCGAAGGGTGTCGTCGGGGTCGTGGTCGCAGGTGAGTCCAAGCAAGTACTTGCGCAGTTGATGGGGGGTGTGGTCTTCCGCGTACTCCAGCGCCAGCAGTTCGAGGTGCTCGCGGCGCGGGTCGGGTATCTCGCGCAGTTCGTCGATGATGCGCTGGGCCTTGGTCCAGTCGATGCGGCCCTCGGCCAGCGCGGCCCATACCACCTCGCGGGAACAGAGGTGGACGCTGTCATCGGTGAGATGCTCCGCCGAGCGCGGCGACATGGCCAGCGTGACAGCGACCGTTTCCGCCGACCCGGACATGGAGTGGCTCGCAGCACGGATGCGCGCGTCGAGTTCGGTGATGACGGCGGCCTGCCGGGCCTGCAGCCCGCGCATCTCGCCACTGACCGCCTGGAGTTCATCCACGAGCTCCTGGTCGCCGAGGGCCCGTGCGTCCGCGAGCGCGGTGCTCACGGACGGGAACGGGTCTTCGGGGAGTTCGGGCATACCTCAGTATAGAACACATGTTCGAACCGGGCAAGAACCTGTGCACAGCTGGGTAATCTAGAGGTCGGGGATGTCGGACGGGTCGGGCTCTCGTGCGGGTCCCATATTCGGTTCCGGAATGTCCGTCAGATCCGCGTCGGAGAGTATCTGCTCATCGGTGGTGGGCCCGGATCCCTCGCCGGGTATGTCCGTGTCCAGCAACGAATCATCGGGGATCTCGCCCGTAACCGGGACTGCGGAATCAGAGTTTGGATCGCTCATGGCTGCGATGTACCCACCAGCGGCTGGATCAACCGCCGGGAACCTCCCCGATCAGTTCTGGGAGAAGGGCTTGACGCGGCTACCGTCGGCCGCGATGGGGGCGATGGTCGAAATGCGATCAGGCTCGACGTCGTCGACAAGATGCGCGACGAATGCCCAAGTCCGATGCAGAACCTTGCGTCCTGGCCGAATCCTCACATTGCTGTTCATCAGTTCACCTCACCTCTATCATATCGACGAAAACCGGCTCTGTCTGAAGGGGATGACGAGTGATTCCTCTCACACAGGGGGAATCGACGACGATATCCGTTGAACCTCTCCCCCATGGGTCACCCTAGCAGCACTCGTCGCAGGGCCTTGCGCAGCAGTTTCACGGTCCGGTGGGCGTGCTTGCGCTCGATCTCGCAGACCCGCGCTTCTTCGGGATCGTCGGTCTCGGCGCGAGACTGCCGCCACGCGATCTCCTGCTCCTCGTTCCAGCGGATGAGTTCCAGCAGCAGGTCGGGATCGTTGCCGCAGATCTTGGCGGCGTCCTTGGGCCGCAGCGCGCCCGGGCGTTCGGCATCCAATTGCAGGATGCTGAGCATCGCCGGGTGGATGTCGTCGTCCTCCTCGGGTTCGTCCGCCGAGGGCTCTCCCACGAAATGCCGGCCCCCGACCCGCTCGACCAGGTCCGCTTCCTGCTTCGCGACTTCATCGCACATGTGGGTCAGCAGCGCCTGGAACTGCGTCGGCGCGAACGGCCAGCCCAGCAGTCCGGCAGTGGCGATCACCGTGGAGTTGTGCAGGATGAACTTGACGCCGTCGACGGCCCGGTTCAGGCGGTCGACCTCCCGCAGCGCAGCGTCGTGGTCGGCCACGTCCTTGGCCATTAGCGCGAACAGGCGGATCATGGGGCTGCCCTCCTGCGTGCGGACGAAGAGCACAGTGCGCCCGGTGCGGATGGGGATGTCGCCGTCGTCATCGCGGTCCGGCACCTCGTTGAGGATGTGGGACAAGGTGTGCTCAACGAGCCCGTCCAACGCCGCCCGGCTGTCCGGGAAAGTCGCCGGTGATTCCGGTTCAACTTCGCCCGCAGTGGCCGGGAACGGCTCGGAGTGCCACGCGAGGCCGTCGCTGCGCAGGTACGACGGGTGCAGGATGCCGAACACCTCGCGCATCGCCGCGACCGCCATGCTGGCCGCCTGGTCCACATGCGTGAGGGGCAACTGGATCCAGTAGTTGGGAATCTCGTCGCAGGGCCTGTTGAAGCCCACCTCACGCAGGCGTTTGCGGCCGGCTTTGGCGAGCTTCCAGACACCATCCAGGACGCGGTTGCTCGCTGCCTCCAGCAGGACCTTGTCGCCGGCACGCAGTGCCTGGACGTACGGTGTGGGGCTCTCGGAGTCGAGTTCGAGGTGGACGCTCTGACCCTCCTCCAGGCGGTCCAGGGTCTCGGCCAGGCACGCCCGGTAGTCCTTCCACGCCGCCTCGATCATGGCGTCCAGATCAGGCGTCGGATCGCTCATCTGGCCACCTCCTTCCCCGTTTCTCACACTTCCAAGGTACGGGTGGTGTAACATTTCCGGGGGGCGAATGGACGGCTTGCGCCCGCCTGCTCCCTTTGCGCCGATCAACCCGACCAGATCACCCGTGAAGGTGACTGCGTCGTCCGGCGCGCGCACTGTGGCCGCGTGAAGAATGGTCCATGGGTGGATGCGGAGCAGACGGGCGCACGGAGTCCCTATCGTGTGGGCATGTCCAAGCGCAAGGTGACGGTTCTCGGGGGCGGCAACGGCGGGCGCACGGCGGCCGCGGAGTTCGGCCTCGGCGGCCACGAGGTGACGCTTTACGAGGTGCCGCAGTTCGCCGCGGGTCTCGACGCGATCGCCCGGGCCGGACACATCGTCGCCCACGGTGAGATCCAGGGCACGGCGCCGGTCCGCGTGGAGGCCGACCTGGCGAATGCCGTCGCCGGATCCGACGTGGTCTTCGTGGTCGTGCCCACCAACCACCACCGGGCGTTCGCGCGGATGCTCGCACCGTTGCTGACCGACGGCGCGAACGTGGTGCTGATGCCGGGGCTCGCTGGGTTCGCTGGAGTGGCCCAGCACCTGAACGCCGATGTGACGGTCTCGGAGATTGCAGCACTGCCGTACGCCACCCGGATCACGGGGCCCACGGAGGTCACCGTGTTCGGCCGGCGCCGGATCGTGTCGGTCGGCACGTTCCCCGCGCAGCGCACCGACCGGGTCGCGGCCATCCTTGACGATCTGTACCCGGGCATCGACGTGATGCCCAATGTCCTGGCCGCCGGCCTGAGCAACCCCAACCCGACCCTGCACTGCTTGGGAGTGCTGCTGTCCGCCAGTCGCATCGAGTACAGCCACGGTGAGTTCTACTACTACGAGGAGGGCATGACCCCGCACGTCTGCCAGGCCATCGAAGCGATCGACGCGGAACGACTGGCCATCGGCGCGGCCTTCGGCATCGACCTGCTGAGCCTGATCGACACCTACCCGGTGATGGGTTACGGCCCGCAAGGCGACAGTTTCTGGTCGGTGATCCGGGGGTGGCGGCGCTGCACGGGATCAAGGGACCGTCGCAGGTCGACTCCCGCTACCTCACCGAGGATGTGCCTGTGGGTCTGACGATCTACTCTCAACTCGGCCGGCAGGCCGGGACGGAGCCGGTCCTGATGGAGTCGGTGATCAACCTGCCCTCCGCGCTGCTCGGCACCGACTTCGCCGAGGACCGCCGCACCCTTGAGCGCTGCGGGCTGGCCGGGATGGACCGTGACGCGATCCTGGAGTACGTGACGACCGGTGCGAGGTAGCTGCCCGCCCACGCCGAAACGGCCCGTGCCCACAGGCGACGGACCGCTTCGGGCGGGGTTCACGGCCGCACGGCTGGGGCCCGGAAGCCCTTGACGACCATCCAGGAGCCCAGCGACAACTCCCACGCCGCGACGGGCAGGGTGGCCAGGGCCGACACCAGGGACAACTGCTCGTTGTAGCCGAAGAACGTGGCGATGTTGGCGGCCAGCAGCAGCGGCGCTCCGATCAGCCCCACCGTGGGGATGATGCGCGGCACCAGTCCCGAGCGGTACATCAGGGTTCCGAGCAGGAGCGCGTTGATGGAGGCCATGAACCCCGGGCCGAGCAGGAACGTCCAGTCCCGCATCGCCACCAAGGCCTGCCCGGTGGTGACCAGCGCCGGGTCGGCGGTCGAGGCGTCCTGACGCAGGGTCACCACGGCCAGCAGGCTGACGACGCCGATCGCGATGATGGCCGCTTCCATGAGCCGGGAGGCGACGAAGCCGAGCGCGAAGCCCTCGTGCTGGCGCTTCACCACGCTGAACAGCGCGACGGCGGTCCCGACGCATGCCACAGCGTTGACGAGGTCGAGGAAGCAGCCCAGCAGCACGCTGGAGTCCGAACCGGCCCCGAGGATGAAGTCGGGGTTGTCCAGCACCGGTCCGAGGAACACCAGGGCCGGGATGGACGACGCGAAGGTGAGCAGGTAGAAGACGCCGGCCACGAAGGCGGTTCGCCTCGTGGGGTCCGTCGTCGTGGGTGTGGTGGTGAGGGTCACTACTGAGGTGGTCATGTCACTGTCCTTTCGATGTGCGCGCCGCGCCGACCCGGTTCACCGAGACCAGCGCGAGGCCGGTGTCTCGAAGCTGGTGCAACAGGCCTTGCAGCGCGGCTTGGTCGATGACGACACCGCGGAGCACGGTGGTGCCGTCGGTACAACGGGTGAACGTCATGTCGTCGAACCGGGTGGCCCACCGGGGGTCGAGATGGCCTTGCAGGCGGATCTCGTACCAGCGGGCCTCGCTGCTACCGGTGTGGTTCATGACGCTCCTCCGGTGGTGGCTTCCGGGTCCCGCCGGGCGGCGGTCCTTCGGCTTGACAGCACGCTAAGAAGCGCAATGGTGAGCGCACATCACATCGTGTGGTGAACCTGGTGGTGATCCTGCCCGGGGCTCAGAGCACGCCCAGTTCGGCGGCCCGCCGGACCGCGGCGCGCCGGCTGGTCACGTCGAGCTTGGCGTAGATGTGTTTGGTGTGGGTGCGCAGCGTGTTCAGGGAGACCACGAGGTGGTCGGCGATCTGCGGCCCGCTGAGGTCGGTGCCGAGCAGTCGCAGGACCTCTGCTTCGCGTTCACTGAGCGGCTCGGCCAGGCCACTGCTGAGGGGTGCCTGGGGTGCCGCCAGCAGTCGGCGCGGGAAGGGCCAGCGCGGCTGGCGTTTGGTCACGGCCCGCAACAGGGCCTCCAGTTTCTCGCCCCCGTTGATGAAGGTGCGGGCGTAACCCTCCGGTTCGGCCAGTCGCAGTGCCCGTTCCAGGGGTTGCGGGTCGCGGTGGGCCAGTGCCTGCAAGATGAGGATCTCGATGATGCTGCCGGTCCGACCGCCGGCCTCGGCCGACGCCAGCAGCCGCTCGAGCAGCTCCGACCCAGCCAGTTCGTCAGCGTCGGCGAGCAGCAGTCGGGCCAGGGTGATGTGCTCGCATTCCCGGGCGTACGCCACGTCGTCGTCCGCGCGCAGGCCCGCCCGGCGCACCCATGCCCGCGCCTCGTCGAGCCGGCCCTGGGTGATCAGCACCCGTGCTCGCAGCGCCCCCACCGGCCGCACCTCGGGGGAGTAGTCACCGGCGTACACCCGCTCGGCCTCGGCGAGCAGATCTGCTGCGCCGCGCAGGTCGCCTTCGGCGTGACGGATGCCGGCAAGCGCCACCAGGCGGCGATACGGGTACTGCGGCAGCCCCATCGGGTCGCCCAAGTGCTCGGCCCGGTGCAGGTGGTCGAGGGCGGCCGGCAGGTCGTCGCGCTCGCACGCGATCTGTGCGAGCCCGACGTACATGTCGGGGGTGCCACGCAGCGGGATCGGGGAGTCGCTGGTGAGCAGGAGCGCATGCTCGTAGGTGCGCGCTGCCTCGTTCAACCGGCCCTGGGTGATCAGGATGTCCGACAGCGCTATCGAACAGCCCAGGACGTCGGCGATGTGGCCCGCGCTGAGCAACTCGTCGACGGCCGCCGAGTAGGTGCGCTGGGCCTCGGTCAGGTCCCCGCTCGACCAGGAGGAGAGTCCCTGCAGTGCGTACGCACCGCCGCGCGTGAGGTGATCGTCAGCGGCGGCGCGTTCAACCGCCCGTGCGGCGTGGTCGACGGTACGTGCGCCATCGCCGCGCACCAGCGCCAGGGCGGCCCGGTACAGCTCCAGTTCACCGGGTAGGCGGGCGAACTCATCGTGGTCGACGACCGAGATCGGATCACCGGCGTCCAGCGCGCGTTCGATCCCCCGCAGCCGGTCCTCGATCGCGTCGAATTCCGAACGGGCCATCAGGACCCCCACTAGGCCCATGGCGAGCACGGGTCTGGACTGCAGGACTTCTTTGGGCAGCGCGTCGAGGTACTGCAGCATGACGGCATCCTGCCGGTCGCGGCGCAGGGCTGGGAGGGCCAACTCCATCAGGTCCGCTGCGCGTTCGGCATCTCCAGCCGCCAGCGCGTGCCGGACGGCCGGCACCGGCTCGCCAGCGTCGTCGTACCAGCGGCTGGCCCGGCCGTGCAACTCGCGCACATCGTCGGGGTGCTCGTCGAGCAGATGTGTTTGCAGGACCTCGCCGAAGAGGTGGTGGTAGCGGTACCACTGCCGGGTGTCGTCGAGCGGCACCAGGAACAAGTTCGCGCGGTCCAGCGCCTGCAGGGTGCTCCTTCCGCCGGCCTGCCCGGTGACGGCGTCACACAGCGGGCCGCACAGGCGGTCCAGGATCGAGGTCCGCAGGAGGAAGTCGCGGATCTGCTCGGGCTGGCGTTGCAGGACCTCCTCGACGAGGTAGTCCACGACGTACCTGTCGTCGCCGGTGAACCCCGCCACGAACCTGGTCACATCCTCGCGCCCCTGCAACGACAGCGCCGCCAGTTGCAGCGCCGCGATCCAGCCCTCCGTGCGTTGCTCGAGGGCCTCGACGTCTGCGGGATCGAGGTCCCGACCGGTTGCCGCGCCGAGGTACTCCCCCGCCTCCTGCGGGCTGAACCGCAGATCGGCGGCACGGACCTCGACCAGCTCGCCACGCGCCCGCAGGCGCGCCAGGGGCAGCGCCGGGTCCGCGCGGGTGCTGATCACAAGGTGCGCCTGTGGCGGGAGATGTTCCAGAAGGAACGCCATGTCCTCGTGGATGCCCGGCCCGTCGGCCAAGTGGTAGTCGTCGAGAACCAGGTGGACATCGTGGGTGAGTTCGCTGAGTTCGTTGACCAGGGTCGTGAGGATCGACTCCATCGCAGGCTGCGGGGACTGCAGCAGGGACGCCGCGCTGCGGCCCATGTCCGGGTCCACTGTCTGCAGGGCAGCGACCACCTGGACCCAGAAGGTGGTCTGCGCGTCATCCCCCGCGGCCAGGGACAGCCACGCGACCTTGTGCCGGGTGGCCAGCCAGGATGCGAGCACCGTGGTCTTCCCGAACCCGGCCGGCGCGCTGATCAGGGTCAGTCGGGCCTGGTCGCCGGGCCTGAGGATGGCGTCCAGTCGGGGCCTGGCGATGTTGCCGGGACGCGGGCGAGGTGCGTGGAACTTGGTCCGGACCAGGGAATGTGCCACCGCGGCTCCCGTCGTGTCTTGACAGACGATGCGCCGAGCCTAACGGCGTTGTGGCAGGGGCGGCAGCGCGGGTTTCAGAATCCGTTCTCCGCGCTCGCGTCAGGCCTGCGCCGGTCCACCAGCCACGCCTGGAAGATCCCCGTCAGGTCCACGCCGCTGACCTCTGCGGCCAGCGCTTCGAACTCCTCCACGGTGGCCGTGCCCCACCGGTGCTCGCGCGGGCGATCTGCCGGCTGGAGGTCCCGGTCGGGGCACCTCCGTAGCATGGGCCACATGCCCAACCCCATTGACCCTCTGCGGCTTGCCCATGGCCGGGCGTGGCGCAACTCCCTCGCGCTGGCGCCGTTGACCAACTGCCAGAGCCACGCAGATGGCAGCCTGTCCGACGACGAGATCACCTGGCTCACCGCTCGCGCAGAAGGTGGGTTCGGTCTGGTGATGACGGCGGCTGCGTTCGTCGCTCCGGCGGGCCATGTGTGGCGCGGGCAGTTGGGCGTCGCCTCCGACGACCACCTACCGGGACTGCGCCGCCTGGCCGAGGGAGTGCGTGCGGCGAATGCCTGCAGCGCGGTGCAACTGCACCACGGAGGTCGACGGGCGGAGCGGGCCATCACCGGAATGGCAGCCCAATGCCCGTGGGACGATCCCGCCCACGACGCGGTGGCCATGACCGGTGAGGACGTCGAGGCGACCGTTGCGGACTTCGTGGCGGCAGCCGTGCGAGCCGAACACGCCGGCTTCGATGGCGTGGAACTGCACGGTGCGCACGGCTACCTGCTGGGACAGTTCCTCGACTCGACACGCAATCACCGCACCGATGCGTACGGCGGATCGCTGGACAACCGGTTCCGGGTCGTCCAGGAGGTGATGGAGGGGGTTCGCGCAGCCACGGGGGAGGACTTCCAACTCGGGTTGCGACTGTCTCCGGAGGGTTTCGGGATCCCTCTGGCCGATGGTCGGGAGTACGCGCGGCGGGCTCTCGACTCTGGTCTACTGGACTACCTCGAACTGTCGCTGTGGGACGTCTTCATGGGGCCGCGCAGGGGAGGCGACGGGCTGCTCATCGATCACTTCGTGGATCTGCCGCGGGGATCGACGAGGTTGGGCGTCGCGGGCAAGGTGCTGTCCACCACGGACGCGCAGTGGTGCCTGGACAAGGGTGCGGACTTCGTCTCCGTGGGCCGCGGCGCGATTGTCAACCACGACTTCGCCGCACGGGCTGTCGCCGATGCGTCGTTCAGCGCACGCCCCCTCCCCGTGTCGGTCGAGGTCCTGCGGCAGGAGAGGGTCGGGCCCGCGTTCCTGGAGTACCTGATCGAGACCTTCCCGGACGTCGTCGCGGTGCCCTGACGGCTCAGTACGCCTCGTAGAGACTCGTCGCGATCTCGCCCAGATCCTCGTTGGCCGCGAACACGCCTTGGATGTCGTCGAACATGGCCTGGTTGACGATGATCGCGATGGCGAGCTTACGGCCGGACTGGGCCTCGATGTAGCCACCGAGGGCCTTGGTCTCGACCCGCAGCCGTTGGTTCAGCAGATCCTGGTCCCCGAGCGTGCCGGTCTTGGCGTACACCTTGCCCGCGGCCGGGCTGTCGGTCTGCACGGTGGCCACCGACCCGTCGACACCCATGATGGGCATCGCCCCCATCCAGCGCTGGGCATCCGGACGGTCGTTGAAGACCTTCATCAACTGTGCGACCGAACTGGCGGTGACGAAGTTGCCGGGCAGCCCGGAGCCGTCCACAAGGGACGCCTGCTTCGGATCGACCCCGGCCGCACCGAGCACCTTCGCCACCTCCGGGAAGCCGTCGTCGCAGTCCCTGCTGCCGATCGATGCGGCGAGCAGGCACACCTGGGTCTGGGCGCCGCGGTTGTAGCTCACCTTGAGGATGTAGGTGGCGTTCTCCTCCAGCGGCAGTCCCTCAAGGTTGGCGACCTCGGGCAGTTCGGCGACCTTCGTCGGGGCGGGCAGCGTGCCGCGCGGATTCGGTGCGGTCGGGTTGGACGCAACCGTCACGCCCGCGCGCTGCAGGGCTTCGATGAATGCGGTGCGGGCGAAGCGGGGCGGGTCGTCGAAGTGCTCCACCTTCAACTGCGGATCGGCGTCGGCGGCGATGGTGCCGCGCAGCACGATGGTTCCGTACTCGGGGCTGGTGATGTCGATGCCGCCGTCCTCACCGGCAGCCACCGTCGTGACGCGGTTGACCACCCGCCAGGGCGCCACCTCCGGCCGCATCCGGACCGCGGCGGGTTCACCGACAGCGCCGGGTGTGGTGACGACGTCGATGAGGTTGTTGTTGATGATGATCGGCGACACTGGGCCGTCGTTGATGCCCAGGTTCTCGGTGGCCCAGAGGCGGTCGTCGATGACGACGTCCCCGCCGACCCGGTCGATGCCGGCGGCCTTCACCTGCTCGGCGAGGTCGTCGAGACCGGCCAGCGGGTCGTTGTCGGCGATGGTCGCGCCGGGCAGCACGTTCGCGTCGTTGTGGTCCATATTCGTGAACACGACCTGCCCGTCCGGACCGGTCTGGCCGCCCATGAGGATGTCGCCCTTCGCGACAAGTACGAGGTCGCCGTCCAGCGTGCCGCCATCGACCTGGCCCTGCCGCACGACGGGCGTCGTGATCTTCGAATCGGGGCCGAACTTCAACCATGCGGAGCCGACGCTGTAGGTCTTCGTCACCGAGGCGGGCTCCAGCAGGGACGCGGCGTTGTAGTCCACGAGCGCCTCGCCGGACTCTGCGTCCTCCACCCGGATCGCCCAGGTCGCCCCGCGTAGGGCGCGGACTCCATGATCTGCACGGCGCTGTCCGGCAGCCCGGGATCGCGGTATCCGAGGTGCCGGACGAACAGGCGGCCAGCGGGAGCAGGGCCAGGCCGATGAATGCTTTGCGCATGTGAGTCGCCTTCTTGGTGAATGTCCTCGAAGGGCTGATGCTAGTGGGTCTCAGTAGCCCAGCACTCGCGCGAGGATCATCAGCGCGGCCGCTACACCGAAGAACACCAACCACGGCCACGTCTTGCGCCACCGTTCGGAGCGCCGGGCCCGCTTCGCGCGTTTCACCGACTCACCCCTGCCCTGCAGGTCGGCCCGGTCCAACTCGGCCCAGCGTTCGCGTTTGGCCTGCAGGTCCCGCTCGCGCGCCGAGGCCTCGCGCTGCGCCGCGTCGTTGACCCAGTCGTCGTCGAAGCTCACAGAACCAGCGAAACACAGGCGGCGCGCTCGCACCAGGCGGTCACGGGGCGAACCGGCGCTGCAGGTCGGCATAGGGCATCGCGCCGTGGAGGAAGCTCAGCGTGCCGGTGTCGAGCAACTCCCGGGCTGCGCGTTCCCAGCATGCTCAGCGAGTCCTATGGTTCGCGCTCGCGACAGTTGGTTGATATCGCACGAACGGCCGTCGCTACAGCGCGGGAGCGGTACCTGCTCCTGTCCCGCTGGCGTACTCTGGAGGTGCGCCCTGAAGGCCGGGAAGTCCCGGCTCCCGACCGCGAACGCGGGGCTGGGAGGGATCATGAACGCTTCGACGACCCGAGTTGCCGTGGCCCTGGCCATCGCCGTCACACCGGCGGTCGGCGTTGCTCCGGCAGCGGCGGTCCCGGTCACCATCACCGTCCACGAGACCGGCCTGGAGTCCCTGAATGCGGTGTCCCGCACGGGTCGCTACGTCGTGGGCTCGGAGGTGCTGTACGGGCGCCCGCAGTTGCGAGACCTGGCCACCGGTACCCGCGTGGCGCTGTTGCCCCAGAAGGCCAGCCGGCCATCGTTGAGCGACAACGGCCGGTACGTGGCGTACACGCTGCCGGTCGGCGAATGGGGCCGTCAGAAGGTCATGCTTTTCGATCGGCGCAAGGCAACGACCACCAACGTCACCCGGCGCTCGGACGGCGCACTTCTGAAGCCCACTTGGCGCAGCCGCTGCACCCTGGCGCTGTGCGAGGAGGACCAGAAGTTGCGCTACTCGCCGCAGCTGGCCGGCGGCCAGATCTCCGGCAACGGCCGGTACGTGGTGTTCAGCGCGAACTTCCGCAAGCCGGGCAAGATCGACGTCTACCTCAAGGACCTGCGCACCGGCAAACTCACCGTGTTCAAGGGCGCCGGTCGGGTGCACCTGGCCGAGGGTGACACCGAACAGCTCCAAGCTCCGTCGGTATCCGAGGACGCCCGCACGATCCTGATCCCGGGCAGGCTCGAGTCGTACGAATCGGGGAACACGTGGCAACCGGGCCGGGCCGTGTTCGACCGGACGCGGCTCGTGGATATCGGCGGGGTGGGCAACACCATGACCCGTGACGGTCGCACCATCACCATCAACGGCTCGTTCTCCGGTGCGGATGAGGGGACCCCCATCGGGGTCGTCTGGTACGACGTGGCGACTGCTACGAGCATCCCGGCGGACCCACCCACGATGCGCTTGAATCTCGGGACCTCCTCGCGCGACGGGCGATACGTGGTGTGGAAGGCGAGTATGGCCGATCCCTTGCAGATCCGTGATCGCACCGCGGCGGTGAGTTACGACCTGCAGGCGGCGCTGACGGCTGCGGGCTACGCGGTGAACCCCTCGGCCGGTGCCCCGGGCAGTTTCGTGTGGGGCTACCCCGATACCGCGGCCGCCATGAGCGGTGACGGGCTTGTGGCCTTTGTGGACACCAGTGCCGGCATCGTCGCCGTCACGTGGACGCCGTGAGACATCGCCAGCCGCGGGGTCGCGGTGACCGAATCCCGGACTGGCCCGGTGACGTGCAGCGGTTTCGCGCGTAGCGTGCGGGCATGGCTGAGGGCCACGCGCCGTGCGCGCGTACGGTCGAACTGCCCGAACTGCGCATGCGGGTGGTCGAGGCGGGTGCGGGCGAACCAGTCCTGCTCCTGCACGGGTTCCCGCAGGACTCCCGGGAGTATGCCCGCGTCATGGACCACCTGGCCGGAACTGCGCGATTGATCGTCCCGGATCTACGCGGGGCAGGTGGCACCGGCGCACCTGCGGGGCGTTACGACCTCGCCACGATGCAGGGCGATCTGCTGGCACTGCTGGATGCCCTCGGACTCCAGCGGGTGGCAATTGTCGCGCACGACTGGAGCGCGCTGGTGGCCTTCCTGTTCTGCTTGGACCATCCGGAGCGCGTCTCGCGGTACGTGGCGCTGGCCGTGCCGCCGCCGTACCTGCGGATGCATCCCGCGATGGCGCGCTCCATGCCCCACCTGTGGTTCCAGTACGCGCTGGCCACGCCCGGGCTTGGGGCGCGTCTGCTCTCCGGTGGCCGGCAGCGGCTCCCGCACTGGCTCTTCCGCACGTTCACTGCGCGGCCCGACTCGATCTGCGCCGCGGATGCCGCCGCGTACTTCCGTGCCTTGCGCGACCCCGCACGAGCCCGCGCTGGTTCGGCTCTGTACCGGCAGTTGATCGTCCCTGAGTTCTTGCGGATCATGCTGGGGCGGCACCGTGGTCGGGTGCTGGAAGTGCCGACCCTGGTGCTGTTCGGGGAGCAGGACGATGTGATCCCCAGGGCGATGCTGCAGGGATTCGATGCGGACGCCCGGGACCTGACGATCGACTTCGTACCCGGCGCTGCGCACTACATCGTGGATGATGAACCCGCGGAAGTTGCCCGGCGGATCGCGCAGTTCCTGGCCCTGCCGGCAGGGGTGTGACGGTCAATCCGCGGCGGTCCGCGCGAGTCGCCACAGTGCCAGCGCCACCCAGGCCAGCCAGAAGAACAGCAGCAGTCCGTACACGGCGTAGGCGGGGCCCAGCACCGGTCGGAACAACTCAGACACGATCCCGATAGAGCCGGTGACGGCGCCGAACCATGCCAGGGGCTTGGAGAAGACCCCCCGCAGCATCACCAACGAGATCAGGAGCAACCCGAGGGTCTGCAGCACCCCGATGACGGCCGGCACGTCGTTGAGGGCGATGAGCAGTTCCGCCCCGGCCACGTAGGGTGCCCGCTCCGCGGCGGTCGTCGCCGTCGCGTAGTGATCGCTGAGCAGGACCATCGCCGGCGAACCGCCGCCGGTCGTCGGCCAGGCCATGGAGATCGCCCAGGACGACACCGCGATCATCCCTGCGACGGCCGCGTAACTCTTGCCTGTGCCGCGGACCGCGACGGCCAGGGCCAGGAAGACGACCATGAGCAACAAACTGGGGGCCACCCACAGCACCTGCATGATGATGTACGCCGTCCGGTGCGCGTGGACGTACTCGAGAGTGGCCGCACCCCCTTCTGTGGGCGGTGTAGCCGTCACGGTGACCATGACCAGGGCCGCGGCGTACAGGACGACGGCGATACCTGCCGCAACCGCGCCCAGGCGGTACAGGGTGTTCCACGTGTTCCCTGGATGCTGGTCTGACATGCGCCCACCCCACCTCACGATCGCCCTGACCCCAGCCTGCCCCCAGCGGTTTCCGCGAGGCCCGCCGGGTGTCGGTCACGGACCGCGAGCGAGGTGCGATGATCGCGCTGACGAGAGGGTGGGGGTGGCAATGGCGGAGTCAACCGAGACTGCCTCGGTGGCGATCCAGGCGGTGCTCGCCGCGATGGCCGGCCCGGAGGCGTTACCGCGCCCTGGTCAGGTGGATGCGGTGTCCGCGCTGCTCGGCGGCGCCCAGCGGGTCCTCGTCGTCCAGGCCACCGGGTGGGGGAAGTCGGCGGTGTACTGGGCGGCCACGTTGGCGCGTCGCGATGCTGGCGCCGGGCCGACGATCGTCGTCTCGCCGCTGTTGGCGCTGATGCGCGACCAGGTGAAGGCCGCCGAAAGCATCGGCATCCAGGCCGCCACCGTGAACTCGTCGAACAAGAGCGAGTGGGACGTGGTGTTCGATCGGCTCGACCGCGACGAGATCGACGTGTTGCTCGTGTCGCCGGAGCGGCTGTCCCACCCGCAGTTCCAGGAACGCGCGATGCCGGTCCTGAAGTCGAGTGGGTTGCTCGTCATCGATGAGGCTCACTGCATCTCCGACTGGGGGTTCGACTTCCGCCCGGACTACCAGCGGATCGCGCGCCTGCTGCTCGAACTGGAGTCGGACACCCCGGTGCTTGCGACGACCGCCACCGCGACCTCCCGGGTGGTGGCCGACCTTGCCGAGCAACTCGGTCCGACGACGACCGTCATCCGCGGTCCTTTGGCCCGGAAGTCCCTGCAGTTGGCGGTGATCCCCCACTTGAACTACGGCCGTCGCTTCGCGTGGGTCGACGAGTTCCTCGCGCAGTCCCAGGGGTCCGGCATCATCTACGGACTGACCGTTCCGGTGGTGGAACAGTTGGCCGCGTTCCTTCAGGAACAGGGCCACGATGTCGAGCCCTACACCGGTAAGACACCGCCTGATGTGCGCGAGCAGATCGAGGCGCGGCTGCGGGCCAATTCGCTCAAGGCTGTCGTAGCGACGTCGGCGCTGGGGATGGGCTACGACAAGCCCGACCTGGCGTTCTGCATCCACGTGGGATCACCGGACTCGCCGGTCTCGTACTACCAGCAGGTGGGCCGCGCCGGCCGGGCTCGACAGTGCGGTGGGCGTGCTGCTGCCCGCCGGTGAGACCGACCAGCAGGTGTGGGACTGGTTCGCCACGGCCACGCTGCCGGACCCCGAGATGGCAGACCGGCTCCTGGAACTGCTGCGCCAACAGCCCCTGAAGACGACCGAGTTGGTCGATGCCCTGGCCCGCTCGAAAAGCAAGGTCGAGGTGCTGCTCAAGCAGTTGCGCGTCGACGGTGTCGTGGATGTGCAGGGCGGGCGGTGGATGGTCACCGGCAAGCGGTGGAGTTTCGACACCGACAAGTACGACCGCCTCGTGGATGTGCGCCGCCATGAAGCCGGGATCATGTCGTCGTACGCCTCCGGTGCGCAGTGCCTGATGCAGTTGCTCACCACGGCGCTGGACGATCCTGCCTCCCAACCGTGCGGACGGTGCTCGGTGTGCACAGGTGAGTTGCCCCCATCCGGGCCGGACACCGGACCCAGCACGCGTTGAGCGGGTGTACGAGTCACTGCGCCGGCGCCCGGTGCGGATCACCCCGCGGAAGTTGTGGCCCTCGGGGTCCGGCCGATTGGGCAAGATCTCGGGCATCGCCACGGGCCGGGCGGTCACCGGCATGGACGGCGGAGTTTTTCCGGAGTTGTTGGACGAGGTGTTCGGCCCCGATGCTCCGCTGTCCGAGGAACTTCGGGCCGCATTCGGTCAACTACTGGCCCGGTGGCGCCGGGAGGACATGCCGCCCGTGACCGCTATCGTTCCCATCCCCAGTGCCAGCCACCCGGTGCGGGTGCAGGAACTGGCGGAACTCGCGTCGGGGCAGTTGGGTCTGCCGGTCGTTGAGGTGTTCAAGCGGCCCGCCCAGGTGGCGGAGCACGTCGAGGGATCCGGTCGACTACGGCAAGTGACCGGTCGCCTGGAACTGCAGCAGTCCCACGGGATCGGTGGAACGGTGCTGCTGGTCGATGAGTACAGCCGCAGCAAGTGGACGCTGACGCAGGCGGCTGTTGAACTGGTCGGCATCGGGGTGGACGAGGTCGTTCCGCTGGTGGTTGTCGGGGTGTGACCACCGGCTATCCCTCGAGGATGGCTTGGATGGCAACAGCATCGACCGGCGATTCGTGTGCCAGGGTGTTCCAGACGATAACGGGGTCCACGACCTCGTACTTGTGAGCGATGAGGTTGCGCATACCCCCGTCGTGATCAGTAGTCGAAGCGTGCGAAGTCCCGGTACGGGCGGTCGTAGCCCGAGTCGAAGCACGGGCACCAGTCGTCTCGTTGCTGGTCTTTGTCATGCCAACTCACCAGGGTTACCGGCGTGCTGGGTGGCAGTTCCATGAGGGGCAGCGTCGCCTCGAGTCGCCGCTGCACCACGTGGTGACCCTCAGCGTCAGGGTCCTGGTAGAACACCGGGCCGGTCGGTCCGACGATGAGGTTGGGGTCATGGGTCCACATCTTGAATCTCGTGACGGACTTCGGCGTGCTCGACCTGACTTTCTCGCCTGCTCATCAGGGTCGCTTCCCTGGACGACATCATCGAGTCCAAGCGTGACAAGGATCTCCGGGCGCTGCCCTACCTCGAGTCACTACGAGACGTGCGCGATTCCTAGGTTGTCCCCGCGACCCGCGCCACCTCATCGCGCACCTCGCTGAACCGGATCCGCTCCTGCTCCAGCCGCACATGGTCGCCGTACACGTTCTGCCGCAACGCGTCGTAGAGGGCCTGCTCATCGGGGAGCAATTGGGGCAGTTCGCGGGTGATCTGGGTCTTCTCGCTCACCCACATCTCGCGGTGCGCCTGCAACGTGGCCAGGTCCATGAGGATGCTTTGCGTGTGCGGGAGGTGGGCGCG
This sequence comes from Micrococcales bacterium, assembly GCA_016703125.1. Classification (NCBI taxonomy): domain Bacteria; kingdom Bacillati; phylum Actinomycetota; class Actinomycetes; order Micrococcales; species Micrococcales bacterium. The sequence continues at coordinate 154,841 of JADJCR010000008.1, forward strand.
GAACCGGTCGAGGATCGCCAGGCCGTGGGTGTCGAGGTCGCCGGTGTAGACGACCCGCCGCGCGGACAGGCCCGCCAGGAGTTCGGGTGCCTCGTTGCCCGCACCGAAGACCACTAGCGCGTCCGGGGCTGGTGGGAACGCCAGGAAGTTGGTGAGGTTCTCGGTGACGAACACGGTGTGCGCCGGGGGACACAGGCGCAGGAAGTCCGGCGCTGGCAGGGCCATGTCCCGCACGCCCGGCAGGAGGCACAGGGCGTCGTCGAGGACCCGGAAGCGCACGGTCGCCGGCGCGGTGAGGAAGCCGTAGCGCCGCTCGAACCAACCGGGTCCGGCCGTGGCGCGGCCGGGGACCAGATCGCCGAGGACGCGCTTGTGCTGCTCCATGATCTTCGTGTGCACGCCGGGGATGTCCGTCTGGCGCAGGTAGATGCGGGGTCGGGGTGGGCGTGCAGCCAGGCTGCGGCCGACTGGATGGCAGCCCAGTCGTCGCCGATCTCGAGCAGGTGCAGGGGATGCCGGGCAGCCCAGTCCAGGTTCTGCGGGGCCGTCGCAGCGATGAGTTGGTCGAAGCGCGCCGCCTGCCGGGTCCGCCGGATCAGGGTCAGCGCGTCCTGCGCGGTGTCGATCCACACCGCGACCGGCAGCGACTGCGTGCCCAGGACGCGATGGCCGATCGCTTGGGTCTCGATGCGCAGATCGGTGGCCCGCATGAGGGTCGCCGCCCAGTCCCGCACTGCCTCCCAGTCCCGGGAGAGGTCGGCCGCCCGGGGCCGCCGAAGGGGGATGCGCAGCGGGAACTCGACGCCGGTGTGCCCCGGGACCCGGCCCTGCAGCAGGCGGCCGGATTCCCACTGTTTGAGGAGGATCCGTGGATGTCCGCGGGGGTGGTCCAGGTCAGGGACCCTGCCACGGGTGCCTGCCTTCGCGGTACTGCTCGATCGTGAGGTTGCGCAGCTTCGGAGGTGACGCCGCCCTCGTTGGGTGAAGCCGACGGGGCGACGTACGGCTCGATGATGTGGATCTTCTGCATCGGGTGACGACCAATAGTTGCAGGTCCAGTCGCCGGAACAGTTCCAAGCCGAACCGCGCGGACTCGTCGGAACCGCGGCCGAACGCCTCGTCGATGACCACGAACCGGAAGCTACGGGTCTGCCGGCCGCTGACCAGGCCGAACTGATAGGCGAGGCTCGCCGCCAGGATCGTGTAGGCCAGTTTCTCCTTCTGGCCGCCGGACTTGCCTCCGGAGTCCGCGTAGTGCTCGTGTTCGGAGTCGTCGGCGCTGAGCCGCTCACTGGCGGCGAAGGTGAACCAGTTGCGCACGTCGGTCACCTTCGCGGTCCACCGCTTGTCCTCCGCGGTGCGGCCCTCCCGGCCCTGTAGCCGGCTGACGATGTCCTTGACCTGCAGGAACTTCTGCTCGGAGTAGTGGTCGTCGGCAGACCCAGTGACGGTGTCCTCGGTACAGGCGCGCAACTGCTGGCGGAACTCCCGGACGTCGGCGTCGGTGGAACCGGTCGGCTCCAGGCGGATGTAGGTGTGCGGCTGGTACGGGATGTCGCGCAGGGACGTGTTGATGTCGCCGATGCGGCGCTTGATGTCCTCCCGGGCCACCTCCAGCGCGGTGCGGAACCCGACCACCTCCCGGATGGCGTGGGTGTTCAAGGCGCGCTTGAACGCGTCCTCGAAGCGGGGCAGGTCATCGTCGAGGAGCCGCTGCAACAACTCGCGGTACTCGTGGCCGGCCTCCACCGCGGTGTCCATGTCCTGGGTCTGCAGTGGCCACCGGTTCCGGAACTCGCCCATCGCCGCCACGATCGAGGTGTTGAGGCGCTTGGCCCGCTCGTCGAGCCGGTCGATGGTGGTCTGCAACTCGAGGCGGATCGTGCGCTCGGCGCTTTCGCAGGTCCGCACCTGCAGGTTCTCCGGCTCGAACGGCTGCACCAGCCCGCGCTGCTCGGGTGTCGCCAACGGCTGCTGCGTCAGTTCCTCGAGGTCCTGTTCGTCCTGTCCGATCCGGTCGACCAGTACCGCGTCCTGCGTTTCGAGTTCGATGCGTGCGGCCTCCAGGGAACGCAACTCGGTCAGAACCTGTTCGAGCCGCTGGTTGAGGTGCTTGAGGGTGTCGTTGGACTCCCGAAGAAGCGCCAACTGCTGGCGCACGGTCTCCAAGCGGGCCGCGTCGTTCTGCCAGTCCAGCGAGGACCACGCGCGGCGCTGCATCAGCACGGCGATCTGCTGGGCGCGCACGTCCAGGGAGCGCTGATGGGCGCGGATCCCCTCCTGCTCGTGCGCCTGCCGGTCCACCAGCGCCGCCGCCTCGGAACGCTGCCGCTCCATCGTCTTGCGCTTGGCGGTGTTGTCCCAACCGAGGACGTACCAGCGGCGATCACCCAGGCGCCGCCGGTCGTCCTTCTCGTGGCGCTCCCCGCCACCCTTGATCTGACCGTTGCGGGTCAGCGCCCGCCGCTCGATGCGGAACTCGTCGGGGGAGGTCGCGCACACTACGTCGAAGCGCTTCTGGACCTCCGCGCCGAGCCAGTCGCTGAACACCGTGCCCGGGCGCACCTCGAGCTTGTGGACCAGCGAGCGCGGGTCGGTGACCGCCGGCACCCGCACGCCCTCGCGGACCCGGTAGTAGACCAGGCGTCCGCGCAGGTCGGTCTGGTCCACCCACCCGGCCACGGCCGCGTAGTCCTCGTCGCGCACCAGCAGCGACAGGGCGAAGCCGCGCAGCAGGCGCTCGGCGGCCGGCTCCCACGACTCGTCGGAGACCCGTAGCAGCTCTCCGGCGAATGGCACGTCCGCCGGCTCCAGCCCGGTCCCCTCGCACAGCCGGGCGCGCAGGAGGATCATCGTCTGGTCGATGCTGCTGCTGCGGTCGGCCAGGCCCTTGAGCTCGGTCTCGATCTCGTCGAGCCGGGTCCGCGCGTCGCGCAGGGTCACCGACTGCTCCGTGGCGGAGTTCTCCAAGCGGTCACGCTCCGCGGTGAGTTCTCCGCTGAGGGCGGCGAGCTCCTGCTGCTGGTGGACCAGCGACTGCTCGTCGGTGGCCGGTGCCACTCCGACCTGCTGGCACAAGCCCACGTAGTGCGTGTGCGCCTCCCGTTTGGCGTCCCGGCCGGCTGTCAGGTCGGCGATGTCGGACTGGAGTTGCTCCTGCCGCTCGCCGCCGTTCTCCCGGATCGCCGCGTGCAGTTCCTGCTCCTCGCGCTGCGCGCAGCGCACGCTCTGCTCGGCGGCGGCCTTGCGGTTCAGCAGTCCCTCCCGCTCGCCCTGCCGGCGGGCGATGCGCTCAGTCAGCAACTCGGTCCGGCGCAAGGCGAAGTAAGGGGACAGCGCGTCGCGGACCGCCCGGGTCTGCTCGGCCTGCGTGGCCACCGTGTCGTGGTCGTCGAGCCTGGCCGCCAGCGGGGTCAGCGCGTCGACCTGCTGCCGGGCGTCGACCACGAGGTCGTGAGCGCGGTTCAGGTCCTGGAAATGCTTGATCAGCGCCTCGATGCGGGCATCGACGTCGGCGGGTTCGAGCATGTGGGTGCGGACGAACTCGGTCAGATTCCCTACCGACTTCATCGACACCGTCTGGTGGAACAGTTCCAATGCCTGCGGGTGAGTGATCCCCAGGCGGCGCCGGAAGTCGGCGCTGTACTTGCTGAAACTGTCGTGCATCGTCGTGTCCCGCTCGCGCAGGTGCCGGCGCAGGTTGGACAGATCGCTGCCCACGTCCCGGAAGTCCCCAGTGATGCTCAGCGCCGTGCCCGACACCGCGTAGATGCGTGACGGCTGGTCGGCACGGTCCTTGAACCAGAAGACCTGCGCGACGGTGACGGTCTCCTGCAGGGCGGTGTTGGCGAACCGGGCGAGCAGCACGCTGTAATTCCCGGTGCCACGCAGCGCCACGGGTTTGGCGACGCCGCTGGACTCGGTGCGCTCGGCCTTGAAGTGGCCAAGGACGTACGACGAGGTCGTCCGCTCTCGGTACTCCGCGCCGGCGGCCTTGTTGTACGAGACCTTCCCCGGCGGCACCAGCAGGGTAGTGATGGCGTCGACCAGAGTGGACTTGCCCGAGCCGATGTCACCGGTGAGCAGGGTGTTGTCCCCGTCGAGGTCGAGAGTCCAGACCCGCTCGTTGAACGTGCCCCAATTGAAGATCTCGAGGCGTTGCAGGCGGAAGCCCGTTGTGGCCGCGTCGTACAGGTCGAGTTCGAGTGTCATGCCCGGCTCCCCGCGACGAGGTACTGCTGCAACTGCTCGTGGAAGTCCGCCAGCCACTGGGCGTCGACGAAGGCCTTGATGATACGGCGCACCTCGTAGGTGTGGGGCTGGTCGCGCAGGGAACGGGTGAACCCCAGTTCGGCGAGCTTGCGCAGATCAGCCTCCACCTCGTCGGCCAGTTTCGCCTCGTTGGAACGTGCCGGGTGGTAGGTGCGGACCAGTTCCACGGCCTCGTCCCGGGTGATGATCAAGCGGGTCTGGTCGCCTTGGCCGTCCAACTCCAGCAGTCGTCGGCGCAGCAGCACGATCAGCAGGCTCACCCGGTAGGTCAGCGGCCGGCGGGAGACGAGCCGCGGCAGGTCGGGTCCGTCCGGATCGGCGGGTGCGTTGCGAAGGAAGGCGTAGCCCTCGGACTCGTCGATCATCACCTCGACGCCGAGCGCCGACAGGTGGTCGCGCACCTGGTTGGGGATGGTCAGCAGGGCGTTCCACGCAGCCGGGTGCGAGTCGGCGTAGACGACCCCTTTGAGCAGCGGCACGGCCGCCTCGGCGATCCTCGGCTCATCCATCGGCGTTCCTCACGAAGATCACGGTGGGAATGTCCGCCGCCACCTGCCGGTCGTCTGCTGTCCAGGAGATTGTCTCGGTGCCGTCGTCGACAAAGGCACCCCGCGGGTCGTCGTCGGCGAGTTTGAGGTAGTTGACCAGTTCGGCCAGGCCCTGCGGCAGCCCGTGGGTCTCGATCACCCCGCGCAGCGTCACCTGGTCGGCGTCCTGCAGCGATTCGTCGATCGCGCTGCGCAACCGCGTCGTGTCGACCATGAAGTAGTTGAACAGGGCGTCGAGCTCGACCTCGTCGTCGGCCTCGACCACCTCCACCTCCGCCAAGTGCACGGGGTCAGAGGCGTCGTGCAGGGGCCTGGACATGGGCATCGACACGTCCGCGCGCACTCCGGGGATCTCTGCGAACGCCCCCGGAGGGTGGCCGTCCCGGACGTTCAGCGCAGCCGCTTCGATCTCCCTGATGAGTTCGGCGATGCGGCGGTTCTGCAGGTAGGCCTGGTCGTCGAGGAAGCGCCGCAACTGCCGGGACAGGTGCGCGACGGTGCGCTGCACGGCGTCACCGGCCTTCAACCAGTCGCTGACCACGTAACGCATCTGCTGGTCGGCGCCGTTCAGGGCGGGTTGGGCCAGGACGGATTCCAGCATGCGGTCGAAGTCGTCCTGCCTTTGCGAGGACATCAGGAAGTTCCAGAACGCCGCGAAGCTCACGCCCTGGTCAGAGTCGGCGATCGCGTCGCGCTCCCCGAGTACCTGATCCAGCAGTTGCCCACGCGGACCCTGCCAAGCGGCGATCTTCTCCCGAACGGTGCGGTCCAGCATGCGAAAGTTCTCCTCGACCTCCCTGAAGTCGCTGAGGAGGGCGCGCGCGGTCGCGGTGAACTGCTGGTAGCGGTCACGCAGGCCGGTGTCATCCAGCATCTGGATCTCACCGGCGCGAATCCGCTCGATCTCCGCGTCGATCGCGTCGCGGCGCTGCTCGAGGGCCCGGATGCGCTCGGCCGGATCGGCCTGCGTGCCCTCGACCATCTGCTCCAGCAGCGCGTACATCGTCATCAGGCGCGACTCGGTTCCGACGAATGACCGCTCGCCCAGCGACCCGAGCCACGCCAGCGCCTTCTCCGCCGCCGGGGTCAGGTCGAAGTGGGGCACGTCGGAGTTCTCCGGATAGAACTTGCGCAGCCAGCCGCGCTCAGGCGCCGACCAGTCCGCGAGGTAGGCCAGTGCGTCCTTCGGGTACGCGCCGGGGTCCTCCAGTCGGAGCCGGTGCAGGTCGTCGTCGAGCGCCTCGGCCAGTGCGGTCCGGGAGATGGTGCGGGCGTTCTCCGCCACGAAGATGCGGTGCAGGACGGTCGCGACCAGGGGGGCGTTGTCCGCCCTCAGCAGTTGCCAGGCAGGGTGGTGCTGGCGCAGTGCCACGAGGCCGTCGTGGTCCATCGGCACCCCCTTCGGAACCGTTTGAACGACCGTAACCGACGGGTGCGACAGGATCGGGGAAGGGACCGGGGGTGGTGTGGGCAGGGCACGGCTCTTGCGTCGCAGCACACCGGAGATGTCAGACCCGGATTGCACAATGACGTGGGGAGGTCAGATGACCAAGAAGCCGGCGGTTCCGGATCCGGGCAGTGTCACGTTCGCACCGTTGGGTGCGGAGTCCGGGAGTGCGGCAGTTGAGGTGCGGTCGGAATCTGGACTGGCTGACGTGGTGGCCTGGATCCAGTCGCCGCATCGCACCACTCCGGTCGTGCTGGTGACGTCGGGGTGGATGATGCTGAGCCGTGGATCGATGCCGAGGAGTTGGCCGCCGCGCGGTCGGATGCCAGCGTGTATGTGATCCGGCGGACCAAGCTGACGTGGCTGCTGGCCGACTACGTGCCGGCCAACTGGGAGGTCTACGGCGGAGGGGGCCGGGTCTACCCGCCGCGTATTGACCTGAAGGGGAACCCGTTCGGGGCGCCACTTGTGCTGTGTCAGGGCAAGCAGGAGGCGGGCAAGGCGACGGGCGCGCTCATCGACCACCTGCGCCGCTCCGTGGAGCCGAAGCGCAAACAGCGTCCTCCGCTGGCTCCCGTGCCCCCGCGTCCAGCCGCCCCACCACTTCAGGCCGCGACGAAGCCCAGATCGGGGGTCGCCCGGATCGCGACGCCGGGCGACGCCGAGGCGATGGCAGACCGCCTCCAGGATCCGAACCGTCGGTTTCCCGTCGTTGTGGTGACGAACGCGACGGGCGAGGCCCCTATCTGGATGCCGAACGCATCGCCAGCGACCTCGATGGACTGGTTGAGGTATGCCGGCTCATCCAGGGCGAGGCGTCGTGGGCGTTCACGGGTGCGATGCCAGACCGGCTCGGGGTGTTCGGCGGCGCGGCGCGGGTCTATCCGGTTGAACTGGACTGGCTGCAGGACGAGACGAGGGCGCCGCTGAAGTTCTGCTGGGACGGGATCGGTGCGCGGCGGATCACCACGGAGGTGATCGAGGCGGGCCTGTCGGCTGCCCACGCCGCCGGGTTGTTGACGCCGGCGGCACCCCGGGCGAAGGCCAGACAGTGTCAGGCGATCGTCGAGGGCCCCATGGGCGAGTTCCACGTCCTGCTGAAGGTGCCCGATGGTGGGCAGGCGGTGGCGCTGGCCGCGACCATCCGCCCGGGCGTCGCGGCTGATCGGCTGGTGGTCAAAGGACAGCGTCTGTCGGGGTACCTGGACGGCAGGGGCGGGCCAATCAGTCAGTTCCAAATCGCCGAGATCCCCGATGATCCGATGCAGCGCGTCAGGTCGGCCTACTCCGATGGCTCGGTGGTCCTGGCCAAGGTGGTCGAGGTCGGGGAACTCAGTGCCAAGGTGGGTTTGCATCCCGACGTCGAGATCTGGCTGCTCGGAGAGATCACCGGCCCGCCGCTGAGCCGCATGATCGATGCTGGCGACGTCGTCGCTGTTCAGATCCACGCCGACGGTGACACGCTGGAGTGCCGGTTGCCGGACACCGACGAGTCGCCCGTGCCTGCGGTCCCGGTGATTCCCGGTGGTCCGCCCTGGCTGGTTCCCGAGGACCTGATCGAGGACGAGGAACCGGCGGAGGCGGTGGCCCTGGAACCGCTGGTTCTTGAAGAGGTGGTGGCTCCGGCACCGGTGAGGTCGCCGACTCCCGATCCTGCCAGGCTCGGGCAGCTGCAGGCCGCCAACCGTGAGCGCACTCTGCTGGATACCCGCCTGGCGAAGGCGGAGGCTGAGCTGGCCGCAGCGAAGGCCGAAGCTGCCCGGCTGCGCCGCAGCCTGCGCGACGCTGACAAGAAGGCCAAGCAGGCGATCAGGCGTGCCCAGGAGATGGACGATCGAGCGCGTGGAATGGGGGTGTTCAACGATCCGGGCGAGCAACTGCGGCACGAGATCCGGCTGCAGTACCTGCATCGAATTCCGGAATCTCAGCGGGCGGAACTGCCACTCGCGGAGTATCGGCTCGGGCCGAGATTCCTCGATTCGCTGGATGACCTCAAGGGCGTGACGCGGGACAAGGCCGTGGATGTGCTTGTCGAGGTGCTCACCGGGCTGGTGCGATCGATGCCCGGCCGCCAGCTCCATCCATGGCGGGCCGGACCTGCCGGACCGCAGCAAACCCGGGCCGACGGGGGTGCCGCGTGGAGGTGCAGCCTGCAGGTGAACACCCGTCGGCGCGGCGGCTGAAGTACTGGCAACTCCCGGGCGGGACGGTGGAGTTCGACTCGGTGGGCGCACGACGAGGAATCTGACCTTGGTGCGTCCGTGTCGTAGGCCCATGTTTCAATCGGGCTCCAGTCGGCGGAAGGGGAGACATGGCCAGGGATCGCGAGTCGTACGAGGCGGTACTGCAGGCGGTCGGCGTGTGCGTTGCCGCGCGGATCCCGTTCCTGTTATGGGGTGATCCGGGGGCTGGGAAGACGGCGGTGATCGAGTCGGCAGCGGGCAGCGGGTGGCATGTGGAGACGTTGATCTGTTCGCATTACGAGCCGTCGGACTTCGCGGGGTTGCCGGTGGTGAACGGGGACCGGGTCACGCTGGCTCCGCCGGGGTGGGCGGTGCGGTTGTCCGAGGAGCCGAAGCCGTCGATCGTGTTCTTCGACGAGTGGACGACCGCGTCCCCGGCGGTGCAGGCGGCGCGTTGCGGCCGCTGACGCATGCGCAGGTGGGGTGTTGCAGTTGCCGGATCGGGTGTCGTTCGGGGCGGCGGCGAACCCGGCGGATGTGGCGGCGTCGGGTGGGAGTTGGCGCCGCCGACGGCGAACCGGTTCGTGCATCTGGAGTGGTCGTTGCCACTGGATGTGCACACGGAATCGATCGTGACTGGGACTGGCCGGTGCTGCCGGTGCCGGAGCGACCGGCGGACCTCGACGGGTTGGCCTCGGCGCAGGCAGTCTGGTGGCCGGGTTCCTGCGCACCCGGGGCGGGCAGTGTCGTCGATCCCGAAGGATTCGGCCGGCCGCGGGCGGGCGTTCCCGACACCACGGACGTGGGATTACGCGGCGCAGTTGCTGGCGATCGCGGAGCATGCCGGGTGCCGGCGAGGAGGTGCGGCGGTTGCTGGTGTACGGGGCGGTGGGTGCGCCGGTGGGCCATGAGTTCCTGACGTGGCGCTCGGCGTTGGATCTGCCGGATCCGGAGGAGCTGCTGGCCGATCCGTTGGGTGATGGGTTGAAGGGGCTGCGCGCCGACCGGGTGCATGTGGCCCTGCAGGGGGTGCTGGCCGCGTACACCTCCGACCCGACGCCGGATCGGTGGACCGCGGCGATGGGGGTCTGTGTCGGGGCGGCGGCCCATTCGAGTCTGGATTCGGCGGTACCGGTGGTGCGGGCGTTGCTGCGGCCGGGGCGCCGGCCGGCGGGTGCGGAGTTGCCGCCTGGGCTGACGGTGTTCGCGCCGGCATTGCAGTTGGCCGGTCTGCTGTGATCGGAGCCGACGTCGCCGAGCGGCTGGCGGCGGCGAAGTTGTGGCTGGTGTCGCAGTCGGCAGGAGACATGCCGTACTTGTCGACGGCGGTGTACGCGTTGGTGACGGTGCCCACGGAGCGGTGGAGCGGATGTCCACCGACGTCTACTGGCGGCTCTACGTCAACCCGCTGTGGGTGCTGGGCGCGGATGTGGATGCGCTGGCCCGGGAGATCGCCCATCAACTGTGGCACTTGCTCGCCGACCACGCCGGGCGGCGACCGACTGCGGGTGGATGCCGCGTCTCGGGACAGGTGGAAGATGGCCGCCGACCTGACGATCGGGGAGGTGTTGCCGTTCGATGCCGGCCTGCCGCAACCCCGGCAGGTGCACCAGGCCCCGAACCGCTCGGCCGAGGAGTACTTCCGGCTGTTGCGGGCCCGGCCGGTGACGAAGCCGCCGCTGGGGCTGGACCCGGACCACACCTGTGGCAGTGGGAGTGACGGGATGGCCCGCGAGCACGACCTGCCACCGGGCGACGCGGGAGATGCCGGGGCTGTCCACGCAGGCCGCCGAGGCGATCCGCAAGACGGTGGCGATCGAGTTCCGCGAGCACTGCACCCAGTACGGCAGCATGCCTGGGGAGGGGCCGGTGGGTCGGGGACATCCTGACCCGGTGGTGCCGTGGCAGCAGGTGTTGCACGCGGCGGTGCGCCGTGGGATCGGCTGGGGCAGGGGCAGGTCGACTACACGTACTCGAAGATCTCCCGGCGCCAGCAGGCGGTGGGGCGGCGATCGTGCCGGCGTTGCGGCGCCCGCTGCCTGCGGTCGCGGTGGTGGTCGACACGTCGGGCAGTATCGACGACGGGCTGCTGGCCCAGGCGCTGGGGGAGGTCAAATCGGTGCTTGCCTCCTTGGCGGTGCCGGACAGCAGCGTGACGGTGCTGGCGGTGGACGCCGCCGTGCACACCGTGCAGCAGGTCCGCGATGTGCGAGGTGCGGCTGACTGGCGGTGGTGGCACAGACATGGGCGTGGGGATCGCGGGGGCGTCCGTTCGCCGGCCGGCCCCGCAGACGGTCACTGTGCTCACCGACGGCACCCCGTGGCCGACGATGCCCGTACCGGTGCCGGTGATCGTGGGCGTGCTGGGCCGGCGCCGCGACCAGTTGCCCCCGACGCCGGGCTGGGTGCAGCGGGTGGAAGTAGTGCCCGATGGGTGACCTGCCCGGACCTGTCACTGTGACCGTGACCTGCCGGACCAGCCGGACCAGCACCAAAGGCTCGAAGCGACACCCGGTCACGCTGTTCCCGGACGGACCGTGGACACCGGGCACGACTTGGAGCAGGAGCGGATCCCGGCCGCGCTCGGCGGGTACCTGTCGTGCCTGGAACTGGCGGATGTCGCGTCGCCGGCGGTGCTCGAGTGGTTCACGCTGGAACAGCGCCTGGTCGCCCGCCCGATTCGCGCCACGCAGTCACGAGGGCCGTGGCACCCGGCCAAGAAGGCCCAGTGTTGCGCGCGCCGGGGGTACAAGACCGCGCAGGACGCTGCCGCCCACGCCCGGGACCCGAAACATGTGGCGCTGACCCACGGCGCGCACGCATGGCAGGTGGTGGCGCTGTGCCGCGGGTTCGCGCCGGAACCGGCCCCGGAGATGCCCGGTGAACCTTGGACCGCGATGTGGGAGTGGGATGCACCCGGACGAGGTCGACCGGATCAGCCTGGAGATCGACGCCGACGACCCGTTGCCGGTGCAGTTCTACCTCGGTGTGATGGCGCGCAACCCTGAGCCTGACATGGATCCGCGACACGATGCGGGCGGTGCACCTGGAACCTCGCTCGATCACCTACCTGGCGTGGAGTTACGGCAAGGCCGACCGGGCCGACCTGACCCTGCGCCCGCTGGCTGCGCACCGGGATCATGGACCGGCTGGCGCAGCGGCTCATCAGCAGCCCCTACGACATCGGTGACGTGGAGGCCTCGCCGCGCACTGGGCGATCAGCCCGGTGATGGCCGGCGGGGAGCTTGTGAAGTGGTACGACTCTGGTGGCCCCGCCGGTAGCGATGCTCACCGGGCCGGAAGTGGACCACCTGGCCTACCCGCCCACACCGCCGCGATGGCAGACGCGGGCGCGGCTTCGGGACGAGTTGGAGGATAGGGGGGTAGCCGGAGTGAACGGGATCACCGAGGAGGAGTTGGCGCTGGCGTTGGTGCAGTGGGGGAGCGTGGGGAGAGCGGTGAATGGGCTCGAGTCGGCAGGGGATGAAGAGTGGACAACCGCAGGCCGGCGTGCCGAACTTCCGTGGCCGCCCTCCATTTGGCCTTGAGTGACCGGATGGGCGGGGCCCTGACTCTGAAGAGGTCCAGATGACCGTCCTGGGGTTGACCCGCGGCTGGAACGCGATTGTGACGATGGTGCGGGGGCTGGGGCTGGTTTGTGGTGATGGTGCTGGGTGCAAAGGGGTGGGGACCGCGCACCTTCGTCGCATTGCGACGGTGGTGCCCGGCACCTTCGTCGCAAAGGCGCGGCTACAAACGGAACCGCTGCAGTGGCATCTCAGCAGAAGCCGGCTGGTCCGGCCGTCACCACGACAACCCCAGCAGACTCAGACCAGGCCGTGACGGGCGCGGCTGGCCTGCTCCTGGGCGCTGAACTGGTTGAAGCGCGGCAGGAACTTGTCCCACTCGATGATGTGCGAGTCGATCTCGGGACCGTCGATGCACGCGTGCTTGCGCACGGGCTTGCCGTCGATGAGCACCGGCACCATGCAGGCGCCGCACATCCCGGTCGCGTCGACCATGATGGAGTTCAGGCTGGCCACGCAAGGGGTCTCGTAGCCGCGGCACAGGTCGCTGACCGCACGCATCATCAACGGCGGGCCGATGGTCACAACCTCGGCCACGCGCCGCCCTTCCGCCCGTGACTGTGCCTGCAGCATCTCCTCCAGCGGCCCGGTGACGAAGCCCGGAACGCCGAACGAGCCGTCGTTGGTGGTGTAGACGACGTCGAGCCGGTCGCCGAACTCCGCCTGCAACAGCCCGATCCGCTCGTAGGCTTGCGCCCAGAACATGAGATCGGCGCTGCGGAACCCGGAGATCAGCGTCACGTGGTTCCCGACCCGCAGGTGCTCGCGCATGATCGGATAGACCGGCGGCAGGCCCAGGCCACCGGCGGTGAAGACCACCGTGGCGTCGGGGTCGTGCGCGTGGACGTCGCTGGGGCGCCCGAGTGGACCGGCGATCCCCGTGAAGGCGTCGCCCACGGCCATCCGGTTGATCTCGATGCTGCTCGTGCCGACCCCCTGCACGACCAGGCAGATGCTGCCCTCCTCGGCGTCCCAGTCGGCCAGCGTCAGCGGGATGAGTTCGCCGTCGGGCTGCGGGAGGACGCGCACGAACTGCCCGGCCCGCGCCGACCTGGCGATCAGCGGTGCGCGGACGGTGAACTCGACGATGCCGTCGCTGAGGTCGGCCTTCCCCAGGATGGTCGCCTCGGTGGCGGCGAGCTCGGTGTAGGCGCTCGCGCGTTGCACGGATTCCCGGATGATCTGCGGGGAGAGGTCGTCGATGGCGAGGATCTCCCGCGCGGCGGCCTGGCCATCCCCGGCCGCCAGGATCGCCGTCGACCCCCCACGGGCGGCGTCGCCGCCGGTGTACACGCCGGGCAGCGTGGTCTCCTGCGAGCCCTTGTGGTCGAGGTTGATCGTGCCCCAGGCCGACGTCTCCAGCCGCGGCTCGGAGTCCTTGATGATCGGATTGGCCGCGTTGCCCAGGGCCATGATGACGAGATCGGCGCGCCTGGATGCCGTGCGGCCGGTGGACACCGGGCGGCGGCGGCCGGAGTCGTCGGGCGCCCCGAGCTCCATCTGGTCGAGGACGGCGGTCGTGACGAACCCGCGGTCATCGCCCAGGAACTCCACCGGTGAGCGCAACTCCTCGAAGACGATGCCCTCCTCGAGGGCGTGGTGCTGCTCCTCGACCCGCGCAGGCATCTCGGCCTGGGTGCGGCGGTAGACGATGGTGACGTGGCCGCCGAGCCGGCGGGCGGTCCGGGCGGCGTCCATCGCGGTGTTGCCGCCGCCGATGACCAGGACCTGCTTGCCGTCGGTTGGCGGTAGCGGGGTCTCGTAGTCGGGGCGCAACCCCTGCATCAGGTTGACCCTGGTGAGGAACTCGTTGGCCGACATGACGTTGAGCAGGTGCTCGCCGGGGATGTTCATGAAGCGGGGCAAGCCGGCGCCGGTACCCACGAAGATCCGCGCGAATCCGGCGTCGCGCAGGTCCTGCAGGGTGGCGGTCTTGCCGACCACGAAGTTCATCACGAACCGGCCGCCCAGCAGCCGGATCTTGGCGACGACGTCGTCGATCAACTCGTTGGGCAGACGGAACTCGGGGATGCCGTAGCGCAGCACCCCGCCGAGTGCATGGAACGCCTCGAAGACGGTGACCGGGAACCCTTGCGCGGCGAGCAGGTAGGCGTTGATGAGCCCGGACGGCCCGGAGCCGATGATCGCCACCGGCGGGTGGGTCGCCCGTTCCCACGGGTCGCGCACCCCGGCGAACCGGCGCTGCGTCGCCTCCGGGTCGACCAGCTTCTCCCGCTCCGGCAGGTACCACTCGAGCTGGCCGATCGCGATGGGCAGCTTCTGGATGCACGCCCCCTGGCACTGCAGTTCCTGCGGGCACACCCGGCCGGTGACGTCGGGCAGCGGGTTGCTGGACTCCATCAGCTCCAGCGCCTCGCGGAACTGGTTCTTGCCGATCAGCTCGATGACCTGCGGGATGTGGATGGACACCGGGCAGCCACCCGTGGGTTCCCGGCACCCGGCGAGGAACTCCCCGAGCTCGCACGGCTTCTCCTCGCACTGCTTGTCGCGCAGCACCTCGAGCCACACCAGCAGGTCCACCTCGCGCTGGGTGTAGCCCTGCTCCAGGTAGCCGAGGAAGCCGCGGTTGACCAGGCCGAAGTCCACGGCCCGGCTGTCGGCGTCGCGGACGTAGGGCTCGATCGCGTTCTGGGCCGGCCACCCCTGCGACAGCCCGGCGAACATCGGGTAGCGGTCCGACAGGTGGGCATCGATGGCCCGGATGAACTTGCGCTTGCCCGACAGGGGCAGGTTCCACACGAACCGCATCACGACCGTGCTGCTGTCGTCGCCGCGCAGCAGCATCTCCCACAGGCTGCGGGTGAACTCCTCACCCAGGTCGGGCTGCTGGAACTCCCAAGCCACCGCCTGCATGCCTTCGGAGATGAACACCTCGCGGAAGGCCCGCGGATCGCTCTGCAACCGCCTGCGCAGCAACTCCACCTGGTGGTCGAGTGTGCTGGTGGCGCCGCCGGCCTGGTCGAGTTCGGCGGTCATCGGATGATCTCCGCGTCACAATTGGCGCGCACCCGGTCGATGCGTTTGGCGATCTCGGGGGTGACCTCCACGGAGTCGGCAGCGCCGGGGATCATCCGGGCGATCACCCTGGCCTCACCGTCGATGACCACGGTGGTCTTGGCGAAGAACTGCGGCAGTTCCTGGTAGCAGGTCCCGCAGTCGTTGCACAAACCCTCGTCGGCGGGGTCGAGCCAGACCGGGCCGTGCGAGGTCTCGGCGGCCGGCGTCGCCTCGGCCGGTGCGGCGGTGCTCGCGTCGGCAGGCGCCAGGAGTCCCCCACCAGCCCCGGCCGGTGCCCGGCTGGACGTCGCCAGTTCGGACATGGCCCGCGCGATGTCGTCCAGCGAGCTCTCGCGGGCGGTGGCGGCCTCTTCGTACTTCGCGCCCAACTGCTCGAGGTCCGCTCGGTGCAGCGCGGTCAGTTGCGCCTCATGGACCCCGGACAGGTACTGCAGGGTCTGCCAGTACCGGCGCCGGTCCTCGACCAGCGACACGATGCCGTGCGAGCAGGCGACCTTGATCAGGTGCCGGTCGTCGTCGGTGGCGTAGATGAAGGGCAGGTGCTCGGCGCGCTGTTCGGCGGGCAACTCCACGTACTCGTCGATGGGCACAGCGCTGGCTTCCTCGTCGGGCGCCAGTTTCCGGAACTGCTTCTTGAACCGCACCTCGCCCAGCGCGAACTCGGCCGGTGTCAGCGGGGTGGTCAGCAGTTGCAGAGCGCCCTCGTCGTCGAGGTACTCAATCGTCTTGGTGGTCCACGTCTTGTCCGCATCGGGGTTGCCCTCGATGGAGAACCACTCGTGCATGGTCGAGCCGCGGCGCGGGTCGTGGACGAACAGCGGATGCATCCGGCTCTCGACGGCCATCCGCGCCCGCGCGTTCGACGACGATTCCGGGATGCCGTGCTCGGACCCGCAGGGGGTGTAGACGTTCATGACCGCCGGCGCCGTCCGGTACTCCAGGTACTCCAGGGTCGTCTGCAGGAAGTGCCCGTGGAACGCCGTGCTGGTCGAGCAGGCGTACACGTGGGGGTGGAAGGAGGCGAGCAGGGCGAGTTCCTTGCGCGCCTCGTGCTTGCCGGAGTGCGAGCCGCCGAAGCGGGCGAGGTCGGAGTCCTGCCCGGTGAAACTCGACGTGGACGCCTGGCCACCGGTGTTGGAGTACGCGCCCGAGTCCAGGACCAGCATCTTGACCGGGGTGTCGCTGGCCAGGATCCGGGACATCGCGCCGAACCCGATGTCGTAGCTGGCGCCGTCGCCGCCGATCGACAGGATCGTCGGCAGCAGGGCGAGTTCCTCAGGGCGGAACTTCTCCCATGACAGCGTGCGCAACTCGCGCTCGTGGCGTGCCGGGTCGTAGGCATCCTCGAGCTCGAGGGCGGCGATGCGCAGGGCCCGGACGTCCGCGGTCATCTGCGCCGAAATCCCCTCGAAGATCCCCTTGGCCAGCGGGGAACTGTCCTGGAACAGACTGTTCACCCACGGGTCACTGTAGGAGTTGTAAGGCATGGTCGAGGCGTAGACGCTGCTGCACCCGGTGGCGTTCGCCACGACGACCGGGGACGGGCCGTTGCCCGTGGGGCCGCCCTCGTAGAGGTACAGCCGGGTCTCCAGCGTCGCGAGCGCGTCCTCGATCCGCCGGCACCGCTCGGCGTCGTCGACGGTGTTGAGTTTGTCGTGCAACGCCGTCACTAGTTCGTCGAGTTCCCGGATGTGCGCCCGCCGGCGATCGTCGGCCAGCGCATGGCTGGTGGCCATCACGAGCCGGATCGCGGTGACCTCACCGCAGCCGCGGCAGGCACCGTGGCCACCGGTCGTGGAGTAGAAGTTGGCCCGGTCGAGCATGAGCCGCTTGAGATCGCCGTCGGCATTGGTCGAGTCCTCGAGGAACCGCGACGGCGTGTTCGGCAGTGTGGTCATGAACTCGAACCGGTCCTGCAGGGTCCCGAGGACGTCGGCGTCCTCATCGAGCGCGGTCAGGGCCCCGGGGCCGCACACGTCGATGCACTCCAGGCACCCGGTGCACTTCCACGGGTCGACCGTCGCCGAGAACAACGCCCCGGTGCCGGCCACCGAGCCTTCCATCGCGTCGAAGAACGGCCGTGTGCGGGCCACCGGGTAGGTGGCGAGTTTCGCGACCAGCAGGTCGAAGTTGCGCCGAAGGGTGGGCTGCCCCCAGTCGATGCCGGAGCCCACCTCGGCGACGACCTCGTCGAACGGCCGCGCGGTCTTGTCCTGCCGGTAGGCCTCGCGCACCTGCTCGGACAGGGTGTAGACGTGTGTGCGCAGCGCCTCTCGCTGCGGCTCGGTGATGTCGAGTGCCTTGATCCCGGTCAGGATCAGGTCGTGGATCTCGTGCACCACGTTGGGGATCGCGGCGTCCGGGCAGGCCAGGGCGCACTCCATGCACCCGGTGCAGGTGGCGAAGTCGAACGCGGGCACGGTGCGCCGGAACAGGCCCTTGTCCTTGGCGGCTGCTGTTCCCGCGGGCATGAACAGCCCGGCCCCGGGTAGCACGGGCGCCTCGCCGATCGTGCCCTCGCGGAAGGGCCGCGCGGTGGCGTCCTCGTAGTACGCGGGGTCGAACAGCCCGACGGTGCTCGCGGCGGTGGCGCACATCTCGGCAGAGGGTGCCACGCTGTGCCGGATGGCCACCGGCGGGTCCTCGTCGATGGCGAGGAACAAGGGGGTGTCGTACTCGACGACCTGGGTGGCTGCCATGCCCTCGCGGATGACCGCCATGTTGCCCTGGACGACCGCGTCGCCCTTGCCACCGAACTTCTTCACGATCTGGGCGCGGACCTTCTCAGCGATGGCGTCCTCGGAGGCGCCGCCAGACACCCGGTCGACGTGGCCGACCACCGCGCCGATGAACGCGATGCCCATCATGCGGGTCTCCAGGTCCTCGGTGGGGGCGTTGCGCTTGGCCACGCTGAAGGCGTCGACGACCAGGAAGCGGATCCGCCGGTCGCGGATCGTGCGGCGGGCATGGCGGGGCAACTCCCGCCACACGTCCTCTGGTGACAGGTCGGACTGCAGGATGAACGTGCCGCCCTCGACCAGGCCCTTCAGAGGGTTCGCGTGGTAGAACGCCCGGTGGTCCGGCGACACGACGACCTCGACGTCCTCGAGTTCGGCGTTGGTGAGCAGAACCGGTTCCGGGCTCAGCGTGATGTAGTAATTGGTGGGTGCGCCGCTCTTCTCCGAGCCGTACTTCGGCGCGGACTTCGAATGCATGCCCAGCACACCGGCGAGGATGTCGGTGAGCAGTTTGCCGGTGGCGATGGTGCCGTAGCCCCCGACGGAGTGGAACCGGATCCGGATCGCGCTCGGCGGCAGCAGCACCGGATTGGGCTTGGTCTGCAAAGCCATCAATTCGGTCTCCGGGTAGGCCGACCGCAGCCGGTCCTGCACCTCGGCCATCTGCGCGGAGGCGCCCTTGGCGAAGAACTGCGAACCCAGGTAGATCAGGGGTGCGCTGTCCGGCTCGGCCATCTGCTCGAACGCGGCGATGATGTGGCGCGGCTGCACGTCGTGGCCGCCGAGGCCGAAGATGGCGGTGGTCAGCCGCGGTTGTGCAGCCAGTGCCGGGATGCCGTCGTGGCGGTCCTCGACGGCGTTGGCCGCTGCCCGGAACAGGGCCTGGGTGACCAGGCCGGTCATCGCGGTCTGGTCCGAGCGCTCCAGCACGGTGATCGCCTTTGCGCCTGCGATGGCTTCGATGAACTCGGCCTCCGGGAACGGTTGCAGGAGCTTCACCGACACCACGCCGACCTTCATCCCGCGCTCGCGCAGCACAGGCAGGACGGCCCGCACGTCGTCGGTGATCGAGCCGAGTCCGACCATGATGTAGTCGGCGTCCTCGCAGTCGTAGGCCATCACCGGCGAGTACGTGCGTCCGGTGAGCGCGGAGTACTCCGCCATCGCCTGCCGGGTGAGCTCGGGCACCGCGTTGGCGAAGTGGGTCCGGTGGTCGGCGGCGCCGGCCTGGAAGTCGGGCTGGTTCTGGACCGGACCGGTCAGCCCCGGGGTGTTGACGTCGACGAGGGCCGGCACGAGCTGGCGGGTGCCCTTCTCGTGGGCGTTGAGCCACTGCCGCCGCCACTGACCGTGCAACTCCTCGGGCACGAACGGCAGCGTGTGCTCGATCAGGTCGCCCGCGTTGTCGTGTTCGACCTGATCGGCGACCTCGTCGATGTGGGCGCCCAGCGCAGCCAGGTCAGCCGGCCGGAAGTCGTCGCGGTGGCGTTGCAGGTACTGGGTCAACTGGAACACGCGGCCCTTGGCGCCGAACAGCACGTCCTGCGCCACGGTCGGGCTCTTGATCCGGCCCGCGGGGTCTCCGAGGTACTCGCGGAGCAGTTCCGGTTCCGGCAGCGAGGCCTCGCTCAGCATGTGGCTGGTGGCGAACCCGTCCATGGCGTTGGCCACCGGGATCAGTGACAGCGCGGAGGTCCGGTAGCTGATCGCGGCCAGGTCGGCGGCCTCCTGCGGGTTGGAGCCGAACAGGATCGTGTAGCCGGCCGACAGCAGCGCGTACACGTCGTCGTGGCCGGCCATGACGTTCAGGGAGTGCTTGGAGACCACCCGGGCGGCGACCTGGAGCACGAAGCCCCCGATCTTCTTACCGACGGTCACGTAGTGTGACTCCATCGCGTAGAGGATGCCCTGGCTCGACGAGGCGTTGGAGATGAACTGGCCGCCGGTCAGCGCCGCCCCGAGCGCGCCGCTCTGGGCGGAGTGCTCGCCCTCTGGTTCGAAGAAGAAGGGGTGCTTGCCCCACACGTTCACGCCGCCCTCGGCCCGGGCCGCCTCGAAGAGTTCCGAGATCTCCGTCGAGGGGGTGATCGGGTAGCCGATGACACCACCGCACACATGGCGCATCACGTGGGCGATCGCTCCGTTGCCGTGGATCACCACCGGCTGCCCTGGGTAGGGCGGGTGCTCGATGGTCGGGGGGACGTCGGCGTCCCCCACCGCGGTTTCGCCGGCCGGGGAGCGCTCCTCGGGCCGTGTAGTCGTGTTGCTCTCGCTCATGGCCTCACCTTCCCTCCGAGTATCCCACCGAAGCGACCTGAACAGGTCGGTTGGGATGCGGTCGTCCGCCCCGGCGTTCGCTTGGCGAGGCCCCCTCCGGACCGGTCGTGACGACGATGCTGGCAGGACCGGCGCAGCGTGCACTCGTTGTCCCGCTCTGGTTCGCCGCGACGAGCGCGCCGGACCATCTCGCCTACCCGCCGACGCCGCCGAGGTGGCAGACACGGGTGCGGCTTCGGGATGAAATGGGGGGACCGAGGGTGCAAAGGGGTGGCGCAACTGAGTGAGGAGGATCTGGGGCTCGCGATCGTGCAATGGGGAAGGGGGTGTATTGGGTGAACGGGTTTCGCAAGCCGGTCAGGCGTAGAAGCGGGTGCCTACATCAGTCAGCGGTGCGTCACCCACTGACTGCGATGGCGACTGGAGCGAGCCACTCCGGACTCCAGGGACTCCCTTCTACAGTGGTGACAGACGCAGCGGGGAACGGGGCGAACAAGTGGTCAACGCGGACATCTTCTTGCCGTTAGTAATGCAATTGCATTACCGTAGATGTAGGTTTCCCGAAGGAGAGTCGAATGCCCACCCCGATCATCGAGGCGGAGTCCACACTGACCGACCGCTATCAGACAACGATCCCTGAACCGGTTCGCCGTGCCCTCGGCCTGGGTAAGCGCGACGCTCTCATTTACACCGTGCTCGATGACGGCTCCGTGCGAATCTCCCGCGCCAACGAAGACCCCACACTTGCCCCGTTCCTCGTTCTGCTCGCAGAAGACATTGCCCTTCACCCCGAGCACCTGAAAGTCGTTCCCGATAGTCTGCTGCAACGTATCGACGACTTGGTTGGCGGAATGGACGTCGACCTTGACGCCCCGCTTGATGAAGACGATTGATGGGGGCCACGGGGGTTGTTGTCAACGGGTGGGTGATCGTCGCCCACCCGTTGTTCCTCGCGCAGGTGGAAGCGCTCATCGCGCAGGTGACAGCCGCGAGGGAGCGCTACCCCGAGACATACCAGCGAAAGCCTGCGGCCAAACGGTTGGCTGCCATCCGAAAACTCGCCTTCAACGACATCCCCTCCGACCCAGGCCACGCACGGTACCGGCTGGGTAACACGATGGGGGGCGACTACCGGTTCTGGCGTCGGGCCAAGTTCTTCGAGCGGTATCGCTTGTTCTTCCGGTACCACGAGAGCGAACGGGTGATCGTCCTTGCCTGGGTGAACGATTCGTCGTCTCTGCGGGAACGCGGTTCCAAGTCCGACGCCTACAGCGTGTTTGAAAGCATGCTGGGCCGCGGCAAGCCCCCCGCCACGTGGAAGGAACTCCTGGCTGAGTCGCAGTCAGCCGAACCCCTTGCGCCGCCGGGGTAACGCTGGATAGTCACCCCCGCCACACCCAGCAACGCGACGATGCTGCCGTGGACGTTCCGGCGGCGCACCTGATGTTCAACCCCGGAGTGCCCCGGTCATCGGCTACCACTCGTTATTGACGGTGAGCGGCCATGACCCGACCTCGTTTGTTGAGGGTGCAACGCCGTTTCTGCAGCGGTGGCGCCCCACCGGTGGGCTTGCCGATGTCGATTGATGACGCCCTGGTCAGAAGTGCATCTGAGTTCGACAAAGGTCTGGTGTTCGTCACGCCGATAGCGGTGGCCAGGGGCGGGGTCGAACCGCCGACCTTCCGATTTTCAGTCGGACGCTCGTACCAACTGAGCTACCTGGCCGATTGAGTCCGAGTGGACTCGAGCGACCCCGACCGGGCTCGAACCGGCGACCTCCGCCGTGACAGGGCGGCGCGCTAACCAACTGCGCTATGGGCCTTACTGGATCAGCGGACTGATCCTGGTACTGCGTGCCCCCAACGGGATTCGAACCGGCGCTGCCGCCTTGAAAGGGCGGAGTCCTAGGCCGCTAGACGACGGGGACCTGGGTCCTCGGGCCGTCTGCCGTCGAGGGCTTTCTCATGGTACCCGAGAGGTGCACCCGCGAAACAGCCCCTCCCCGACAGTCTCGACCGCGAGGTCGGAGTCCGTTCACCGGGTTGGAGGAGCCACGCATGGTTTCTCCAACCTCGTGCGGGTTCTCCAACGCCAGGCAACAGCACGGCCGCGCCACCGCACACCCCCACCCCCTACGGTGAGCGCCATGCACGTGCGCGCAGGGACGGTGGAGGCCCTGAGCCCTGCGCGTGAGATTCTTGAACCGTCGGCCCACGGGCAGCGCACGGTGGCGGCTGAGGGCGGTTGGTTCAAGGATGTGGTTGCGCTGTTGCGCAGGGAGTTGACGTTGTGAGTCTCAAGGAGTTCCTGCAGACGCGGGAGGAAGAACTGATCTCCTTCCGGCGGGATCTGCACGTCCACCCCGAGCTCTCCGCACAGGAGACCCGCACCACGGCGTCCATCGTGCGCCGGCTGCAGGTCGCTGGGCTGGAGCCCAAGGTGCTCAACTGCGGCACCGGGCTGGTGTGCGACGTGGGGACCGGCGACGGCCCGGTGCTGGCGCTGCGGGCCGACATCGATGCGCTGGCCATGGACGACGAGTGCCACACCCCATACCGCTCGCACGTCGAAGGGGTCGCGCATGCCTGCGGCCACGACGTGCACACCGCGATCGTGCTGGGGGCCGGGCTCTTCTTCTCCCAGAACCCCCCGCCCGGCCGGGTCCGGCTGATCTTCGAACCCGCGGAGGAGAGCGTGCCCGGCGGCGCTGTGGACGTCATCGATGAAGGTCACCTCGATGACGTGGGCGTCATCTTCGGCCTGCACTGTGACCCGAAGAAGGACGTCGGCACGGTGGGCCTGCGCACCGGACCGGTCTCCTCGGCCTCCGATGTGGTGCGGGTGACGCTGCACGGTCCCGGTGGGCACACGGCCCGGCCCGAGCAGACCGTGGACCTCGTCACCGTGATGAGCGAACTGGCGTTGCGTCTGCCGCAGGTTCTCACCGAACGGGTGGAGCGTGCGGGCAAAGGTCCGATCCGCCTGGTCTGGGGGGCGGTGGCCTCCGGCGAGGCGCCCAACGTCATCCCCGCGAAGGCGGTGCTCACCGGCACGCTGCGCACGCCCGACCGGGTCGTGTGGGAGGCGCTGGGCCGGCTGCTCAACGAGTCGGTGGAGAAGATCCTCGGCGAGGCGGGCGTCCAGTGGGACCTCTACCACCGGCAGGGGGTGCCGCCGGTCGACAACCACGTTGAGCCGACCGCGCTGTGGGCCGATGCGATCGCCGAGGAACTTGGTCAGGAAGCCGTCGTCACCACCGAACAGTCCTGGGGTGGGGACAGTTTCGCCTGGTACACCGACCGGGTGCCCGGGTGCTACGGCCGGCTCGGGGTGCACGACGGGCATGGCGAGACCCTCGACCTGCATGCCTCCACGTTCGACGTCGACGAGCGGGCGATCGCCTTCGGCATACGCGCGATGGTCGCCGCCACCAGGGCCTGGTTCACCCCTCAGGTGAACGTGTAGATCATTCGCTGGAAAACGGGGTTGAGCCGTGCCAGCGGCACCGCCTGCTGGATCTCGCGCAGCACGTCGCGGGCGGGGGTGTCGGTGAGCCGGGCCCCGTAGAGCGATGCGATGAACGGGGTGCGGGAGCGCCCGTCGTCGCAGTGCAGGTAGACCGCGCGGCCCTCCGCCCGCAACTCCATGAGCATGCCGACGGCCTGCTCGGCGACGAGGCTCAGGTTCGGGTTGTCTGCCGGGTTGTCCGAATCGATCAGCCACACGTTGATGTGGTCCTCGTCGGCGACCGGCGGCGAGGGCACTTGCAGTTCGCCGAGCCGGCACAGGGACACCACGGCGTCGATCCGGCTCGGCAGGGGTCGCAGCCCGCGCACGCCGCCGAGCAGGACGCCAGCGTCGTCGGGGTGCACCACCGGGGGGATGCTCATCGGCGGGATGGCGAACTCCACTGGCCAGCCCTTCCCCGTGACCGCCTGCCAGGCCAGTCGCATCAACTCTGCGTCGCGCATCCCGGGCCACCCGTGGATGCGCCGGCGCCATTCCAGCGGGATCGCGGAGAGCCCCCAGCGCGCACCCAGCAGACTGCCGGCGACGGCCGCGGAGGTGGGGGTGTCGCCCCCGGAGGACACCACCAGGCGCAGCGTCTCCTCGAAGTGACCGGGGCCGGAGGCCTCGCAATGGGTGATCGCCGAACAGACGGTCTGCACCATCTGGGCGCCCCAGCCGTTGCGGATCGCGAAGTCCTGTGGCAGGCCCGCCTCCGCTGTACTGATGATCTCGTCCCAGTCGCGTGCACGGTTGGCGGGCAGGCTGCTCAATCCGGCCCGCACGTCGAAACGTCCGTCCAGGATCGCGCGCCGCTGGGCGAGGTTCCACAGGATGCACGCCTCGGCAGCTTCCGGATTGCCGTGCGTGAGGTCGCTGTAGGTGCGGGCTGCCAGCGCCAGGCCGGCCTCGTCGTGCAGGTATCCCAGCGTGATGGGCGTCGTGCGCATCAGCGAGCCATTGCCGGACGCGGCGGTCCCCGCGGTGTGCAGAACGGTGGCCGCCCGGCGCAGGGACTCCGCGCCGACGCTGCGGTCGTATGCGCGCAGGACGTCGGAGATGATCGGCGCCACGTCCTTGGCGGTGCGCACCCAGGCGACCCAGCGAGCGGCGACCTGGTCCTGCGCGGCGCGCGACAGGAGGTCGCCACCTGCGGCCAGCACCTCGAGGATCGGCATGGCCATCGCCGTGTCGTCGGCCCACTCGCCGGCGGTGTACGGGCCGAGGCCGCCGGCGCGCATGTGGATGTCCGCGGGATGCGGCTTGGGGGCGAACGCGTATCCGCTGCCCAAGGCGTTACCCACGGCCATGCCGATGACCGCGCCGATGGCCCGGTCCAACTGCGCGGCGGTCAGTTCCGCAGCGTCCCCGTTCATGAACTCCCCGTTCGTCGCGCATTTCAGATCATCGCAGCAACCTGCGACATGCGCGACGGCGACACACTCGCTACTCCGGTTCGCCCTCCCCGGCGAGGAAGCGCTCGATCTGGTCCATCAACTCGTCGCCGCTGGGCAACTGGTTGGGCCAGTCCGCGACGTCGGCGTCGTGCTGCTGCTCGAGGGCGGCCACCACTTCCTGGTTGTCCGTACTGGCTGCGATGGACTCGTCTATCTCCTCGCGCACCCGGGCGGCCAGTTGCGGCAGGTCGCCCGGGTCGATCACCAGCTGCCCGGCCTTGGCGATTTCGTCCAGGATCGTGATGGCACCACTGGGGTACTCGGTGTTCACCAGGTAGTGGGGGATGTGCACGGCGAAACCCTGGGCCGGGATGCCCGCACGGCCGGTGGCGAACTCGATGAGGTTGGTGAGGCTGCCCGGCACGTCGACGCGGTCGATCGGACCGGGACGCGGCTCGATCATGGTGGGGTCGCTGGCGTGCGGAGTGACGAGCAGGTCGCGGGTGTGCGGGGACGGCCAGGGAATGGCCTGCATGCCGATCGTCTTGCCCACCTTGTAGTGCTCGGCCAGTTCGATGACGGACTGGGTCACCTGCTGCCATCCGAGATCGGGTTCGGGACCGTGCATCAGGAGGAACGGCTTCGAGTGGCCGTCCCAGAACAGGTCCAAGGTCAGCCGCGGCATGTCGACGTCGCTGAAGTGGTCGCGGTCGAACGTCATGACCGGCCGGCGTGCGCGGTAGTCGTAGATGTCGTCGATGCTCAGTTCCGCCACCTTCTGGTGGGGGAGGGTGTCGACCATGTGGGACACGGCCTGCCGGATGCTGTGACCGGCGTCCACGAACCCGGAGAAGGCGTGGACCATCGGCAGGTCCTTGGGGACCTCCGTCATGTGGATCGTCACGCGTGGGTGCATGTCAGGGACAACCGTGGGCCCGGGTGGGGTATTCCGGGCGGCGGGGAGATCAGACGGTGTGCTGGCCTGCCCGCGACTGCGCTTCCCGCATCGTCGCCCAAGCGGATCGGCCTGACCACCATGCTGGAACGGCGGCAGGGGCCCTGCTCGGGGTTACACAGCCGCGGTTTCCCCAGGTTTGACACCACAAGTGGGCGTGGGCGGTGTGCTGACGCCCAGTTGTGGTGTGTGGAAACCGTGCGTTTCGGGATGTAACGGGCATTCCGGGCCCACAAGTGGGCGGACTGGCCCATTTCCCGCCCGTCGGCGCCCAGTTGTGGCGCGGGTATCGCGGCGTGCTGCGCGAGCGGGAAGGCATGCTCGACGAGTTCGACGACGACACCGTGGCCTACCACTTCCACGAACCGCTCGGTGTGGTGGGCAGATCATCCCGTGAGACTTCCCGATCCTGATGGCCGTGTGGAAGCTCGCACCAGCGCCGGCCGCCGGCAACTGCGTCGTGCTCAAGCCGGCCGAACAGACCCCCGCGTCGATCATGTGCTGATAGACCTCGCCGCCGACCTGCTGCCCGCGGGTGTGCTGAACATCGTCAACGGCTTCGGCGTCGAGGACCATCCAGGCCGGCCGGGAGTGGACCAGCTACGCCTCGCAGAAACGGCATCTGTCCCGGGTGCGCCCCGGGACGGGTCCACACGTACGTGTATGGCGGTACCATACGTACGTGAGCATCTCCGTCACCGAACTGCGCGCGAACCTCTACCGCCTCATCGATGAGGTCATCGAGACCGGTCAGCCGCTGGTGATCGAACGCAACGGGCACACGGTCGTGATCGAACGCTCCCCGGTGGAGTCGAAACTGGCCCGTCTGATCAGTCGACCGGACTTCATCAAAGGTGACCCAGAGGATCTTGTGCACATCGACTGGAGTGGCGAGTGGCGACCGTGATCATGCTCGACACGCACGTCGCGGTCTGGCTGCACACGAATGCGATATCGAACCTGAGTCAGCGTGGCTTGAGCGCGATCGAGACCAATGATCTGGTGGTGTCTCCCGCGGTGGAACTCGAACTCGCGTACTTGCACGAGGTCGGTCGTACGGCTGGGCCGGCCAGTGAGGTTCTCGGTTTCCTCGGATCGACCCTGGGTCTGACGGTCGCGCAGATCGGCTTCGGGCCATTGTGCGCCCTGGCGGTCGGCCTGACGTGGACACGCGATCCCTTCGATCGGCTGCTGGCCGCGCACGCGGTTGCCGCTGACCTGCCGTTGCTCACCAAGGACCGGTCCCTGCGCCAGCACCTGGAGTTGGCGTTCTGGGATTGACCAAGCCCGCGAATGCCCTTCGTGGCCTGAGCCGCGACAATGGAGGGGCCATGACGAACCCTCCCCCCACCTCGACCGATGTCCTTGTCGTGGGCGCCGGCCCTGCGGGCTCGTCGGCTGCGGCGTGGGCAGTGCGGTTGGGGTTTGATGTGATCCTCGCCGATGCTGCGGTTTTCCCCCGGGACAAGGCCTGCGGCGACGGCCTCACCCCCCGCGCCATGGCCGAGCTGGACCGGTTGGGACTGACGCCATGGTTGGACGGGCGGGTGCGCAACTGGGGCCTGCGCACCCACGGCTTCGGCCAGACGCTCTACCTGCCCTGGCCGGATGGGTCCTTCCCCAAGTACGGCTCGGCCGTCCCCCGCACCGTGCTGGATGCGGCGATCCGGCAGGCCGCCCTCGACTCCGGTGCCCGACCCCTCGAGGGCCACCGCGCCGTGGACGTCGTGCGGTCCGGGACGCGGGTTACCGGCGTTGTCTTCACCGTGGGTCGGGAGCGCCGGGAGGTGGCGTGCCGGCGGCTGATCATCGCCGACGGGGCGCGCTCCCAGTTGAGCCGCATCCTCGGCCGGGAATGGCACAAGGACACGGCGTACGGGGTCGCGGCGCGCAGTTATGTGAAGAGCGGCCGCAGCGACGATCCGTGGATCACCTCACATCTGGAATTGCGCGACGGGGACGGCAAGATCCTGTCGGGCTACGGCTGGGTCTTCCCGCTGGGCAACGGGGAGGTCAACCTGGGGGTCGGCACGCTGGCCACCGACCGCCGGCCGGCAGACGTCAACCTGCGCAACCTCACGCAGGTATATGCCGACCAGGTCCGCGACGAGTGGGACGTGAGCGGGGACATCCGGGCGGCGAAGTCGGCCCTGCTTCCGATGGGCGGCGCCGTCAGCGGCGTGGCCGGACCCAACTGGATGCTGGTCGGCGATGCGGCGGGGTGTGTGAACCCGCTCAATGGTGAGGGCATCGACTACGGACTGGAGACCGGGCGCCTGGCCGCGCAGATGCTCGCCGAGGCCGATTACGAGGCTGCGTGGCCGGCGGTCTTGCGTGAGCACTACGGGTCGGCCTTCTCCATCGCCCGCCGACTCGCGGGCCTGTTGACCGTGCCGCACCTGCTCCCGACCCTCGGTCCGGTCGGTATGCGGTCGGCGACGCTGATGAAGGTGGCCTTCCGGGTGATGGCGAACCTGGTCACCGACGAGGATCTCGACACCACTGCCCGGGCGTGGCGCGCCGCCGGCCGGGTGAGCACCACCGTGGACGAGCGGCTGCCGTTCGGCTGAACGGTTCACCCCTACCGCCACCCGCGCCCAACCGGCCGTGCGGATAATGAAGCATGAGTACGCCAGCCACCCTGCCCGAGCGTGACCGCCCTGGATCATCCGCACCTACGCGGGCCACTCCAGCGCCAAAGCCTCCAACGAGTTGTACCGCTCCAACCTGGAGAAGGGGCAGACCGCTCTGAGTATCGCGTCCGAACCGCCCACGCAGTGCGGGTACGACCCTGACGACCCCATCGCGCGCCCGGAGGTCGGCAAGGTCGGCGTGCCGATCAACTCCCTCGACGACTTCCACGCGCTCTTCGACGGCATCCCGCTGGAGAAGATGAACACGTCGATGACCATCAACGGCACCGCGATGTGGCTGCTGGCGCTGTATGTGGCGCTTGCCCGCGAGCGCGGCGAGGACGAGTCGAAACTGCAGGGCACCACCCAGAACGACCTCATCAAGGAGTACCTCGCACGCGGGACGTACATCTACCCGCCGCAGGCCTCCATGCGCCTCATCGCGGAGATGTACGAGTACTGCCTGGAGGCGATCCCGAAGTGGAACGCGTCCAACATCTGCAGTTACCACCTGCAGGAGGCCGGTGCCACGCCGGTGCAGGAGCTTGCCTTCGCGTTGGCCAACGCGATCAGCCTGCTGGACCTGCTCAAGGAGCGCGGGCACTTCGACGACGAGCAGTTCGAGCGCGCCGTCGGCCGGATCTCCTTCTTCGTCAACGCCGGCATCCGGTTCATCGAGGAGATGAGCAAGATGCGCGCGTTCGGTGAACTGTGGGACTCCTACACCGCCGACCGCTTCGGGGTGAAGAACGAGAAGTACCGCCGTTTCCGCTACGGAGTGCAGGTCAACAGCCTGGGCCTGACCGAGGCGCAGCCGGAGAACAACGCCTGGCGGATCATCCTGGAGTCCCTCGGCGTGACGCTGAGCCGCAACGCCCGCTGCCGCGCCCTGCAGCTGCCGGCGTGGAACGAGGCGATGTCGCTGCCGCGGCCGTGGGATCAGCAGTGGAGCCTGCGCCTGCAGCAGATCCTCGCGTATGAGACCGATCTGCTGGAGTACCCGGACCTGTTCGACGGCTCGCCCGTCGTGCAGGCCAAGGTGCAGGCGCTGATGGACGAGGCCACCGCCGAGATCGAGACGATCCTGGGCATGGGCGGGGTCATCCCGGCCATCGAGTCCGGCTACATGAAGACCGCGCTGGTCCGTTCCATGAGCGAGCGGATGAGCCGGATCAATGCCGGCGAGCAGATCGTCGTGGGCTTGAACAAGTGGACCGAGGGGCTGCC
This sequence comes from Micrococcales bacterium, assembly GCA_016703125.1. Lineage (NCBI taxonomy): Bacteria > Bacillati > Actinomycetota > Actinomycetes > Micrococcales > Micrococcales bacterium. Next base: position 184,651 of record JADJCR010000008.1, read on the forward strand.
TTCGCCACTGACCGCCGGCGACGACGGCGGGATCTTCAAGGTCGACGAGAAGGCCGCCGAGGAGATCATCGCGTCGCTGGAGAAGACCCGCGCCACCCGCGATTCCGCTCGTGCGCAGGCCGCGATCGACGCGCTGAAGCAGGCCGCCCGTGACGGCAGCAACCTCATGGAGCCCAGCATCGAGTGCGCGCTGGCACGCGTGACCACCGGCGAATGGGCCGGCGCTCTGCGTGAGGTGTTCGGCGAGTACCGCCCCGCCACCGGAATCGAGGGCCAGCAGCTCGGCCTGACCGGCGACCGCGTGGACATGCTGCGCGGGCGGATCAACACCCTCGCCGAGCAGATGGGCCATCGCCCCCGCATCGTGGTCGGCAAGCCGGGCCTCGACGGCCACTCGAACGGCGCCGAGGTAATCGCAGTGTCGGCACGCCATGTGGGCTTCGATGTCATCTACTCCGGCATCCGGTTGAGCCCCGATGAGATCGTGCAGTCGGCGGTGGAGGAGGGCGCCGACGTGATCGGCGCCTCGGTGCTGTCCGGCTCGCACATCGACCTGGCCAAGCAGATCCTCGACGGCCTGCGCGAGCAGGGCGCCGACGAGGACATCTCCGTGGTGGTCGGCGGCATCATCCCGCCGGCCGACGCGCGGGACCTGGAGTCGATGGGGATCAAGAAGGTCTTCACGCCGGCGGACTACGAACTCATGGACATCATGGAGTCGATCGTCGAGATCCTCGAGGCGCGATGACGCTGGCCGGGACCGTCTCCCGGGCCCGGGAGCTCAACAAGCACGCGGTCTCCCAACTGGTCGCGGTCTTTGAGGACACCCGGCCGTCGGCGGCGGCTCAGCGCGCGGAGGTCCTCGACCTGCTGGGTCCCGGCGCATCGACGGTGATCGGGATCACTGGCACGCCGGGTGCGGGCAAGAGCAGTCTGGTGGCGCGGCTGGTGCCGGCGATGCTCGCCGAGTCGGACCTGTCCGTCGCGGTGCTGGCGGTCGATCCGGCCAGCCACGTCTCCGGCGGGGCGTTGCTCGGGGACCGCACACGCACCCGCTTCGCGACCGGCGAGACCCGCGCGTTCTTCCGCAGCCAGTCCAACGCCGCCGAGCTCGGGGGTCTGGCGCCGACGACGTTCCAGGTGTCGCGGTTGCTCAAGCGCCTGTTCGACGTCGTGATTGTGGAAACGGTGGGCATCGGGCAGAGCGAACTCGACATCCGCTATCTCGCCGACCACGTCTACCTGGTGCTGCAGCCGCTCGGCGGTGACGAGATCCAGTTCCTCAAAGCCGGGATCATCGAGATCCCCGACTCCTTCATCCTCAACAAATGCGACGACCCGGCGGCCAACCAGTCGTACTACCAACTGCGGTCATCGTTGTCGCTGGCCCGGCCGTTCGACGAGGAACTGCCGGCCATCTTCCGCACCTCCGCGCGGACCGGCGAGGGAGTCGACGAGCTCACCGCTGCGATGCTGAAGGTGGCCGGTGAGCCGCCCCGCCATTCCGACGCCGAGCGCGAGGAGTACTTCTTCACACGCTGGGTGGAGGATGAATGGGGTGCGACCGGCAGGCGGTACGCTCAGGGCCGCAGCCTGCTGGCCGACGGCTTCGACGCCGCCCAGGGCCGTTTCCACGCGGGGATCGTGGAGTGGCTGGCTTCGGCCGTTGGTTGACGTTCAGCGCGCGACGAGTGTCAACCAACTGCACGAGCCCCACCCAACGCCGTTTGCGCGGCCCAAGACCGGCAGTGGCAGCCGGGCCTGTCAGTAGCGCTTCTTCACGACGACCTTGCCGCCCTTGAGCTTGCACACGCCGGACTTCAGCACGACGACCTTGCGCTTCTGCACCTTTGCAGACCTTGGGTGTCAGCGAGCGGACCTTCGTGAACTTCCGCAACTTCTTGGGCAGCGGCTTGATCACCGGTTGAGTGACCGGCGGGGTCGGAGCTGCGCCAACGGTCACCGGCACGGTCGCCAACACGTTGTTGTTCGACAGAGTGACATCCATGGTCGCCCACATGGCGGTCATGGCAGCAGTACTCGAGGTGGGGCTGTCCGCCACGACAGGGATCTCGATGTCCACAGCGAAGCCGGGGACCAACGGCTCCAGTTTGCTCACCACGAACTGACCGCTCTCCTGCGTCACGGTGGGGCACTCGATCGCGGTCACCGACTGCACGGGGTCGAACTGGCTGCGGCTGCAGCGCAGCGGCATCGACGCGCTCGGGGCGTAGCGCAGGGGCAACCCGCCGGCGTCCTGGTCCACGGTCAGCAGCACGTTGCCGGTCACGTCGTGCGGTGCGATCACGGAGGTGTGGGCGTGCAGGTAGAACGGCACACCGGCCCGAGGTGACGGGCCCACGCCTATGTGCTGGGAGGAGAAGAACCAGGTCCACAGGAAGCCGCCGGACCAACTGACGTAGCTGTTGGACTCGTCCTCGCCGTAGGTGAATCCGGCGATCTTGCCCGTCGCCGGGTCGACCGGTACGGCGTCGGCGGCTGCCGGGCCGGGAGCCATGAGCGCCAAGCCGCACACCGCGACAGCCAGGGATTTCGCGTACATCGTCCCCACCTCCGAACGCATCCGGCGGGGCACTGACGGGGTGCTCCCGCCGCCTCCAGTCTACGTCCGTGGGTGGCCTTCCGGCTGTGCCGTCACCCGTTCGCCCGGGCGGCGGCATACGCCCGCTCCAGCGCCGCCAGCGCTTCCTGAACGTCGTGGGCGTTGGTCGCCTGGTTGCTCACGGCGATGCGCAGCACCTTGCGGCCCTGCCACGTTGAACCGGTCATCCACGCCGCACCCTCGGCCATGAGGTTCTGCTCCACCGCCGCCGTCATCGCGTCGTCGCCCCACGCGGTGCAGACCTGGGTGAACACCACGTCGTTCAACACCTGCCCGCCGAGCTCGCGCACGCCCTCGGCGAAGCTATGGGCGTGCTCGACCAGTCCGTCGACGAGCGCTGCCACCCCGTCGCGACCCAAGTACTGCAGCGTCGCCCAGAGCACGAAGGCCCGGGCGCGCTGGGAGAACTCGGGGCCGAGTTCCATCGGTTCCGGAGCGCCCTTGCTGTGCAGCAAATAGGGCGCGTGGATACCGAGCGCCGCGCGGTGGGCCGTGCTGTCGGCGACGAAGGCCAGTCCCGAGTCGTACGGCACGTTGAGGGTCTTGTGCGCGTCCGTCGCCCACGAGTCCGCGTCTTCCAGACCGGCGACGAGGTGCCGGGTGCGCGGTGACGCCGCGGCCCAGAGCCCGAACGCACCGTCGATGTGCACCCAGGCGCCGTGCTCGTGTGCCAGCGGGATCGCGGCGGCGAAGTCGTCAAAGGCGCCGGAGTGAACGTTGCCTGCCTGCAGCGCGACGATCGTGGGTCCGTCGGACAGCGCGCGGGCCAGCGCGTCCACGTCGATGCGGCCCTGGTCGTCCGCGGCCACCGGCTCCGGGGCGCCGAGGCCCAGGTAGCGCAGCGCCAGGTCGACGGTGTCGTGCCGCTCTGCCCCCACCAGCACCCTGACCAGCGGCGCACCCTGCAGGCCGCGGGCCTCGACGTCCCAGCCCGCCCGTGACAGGACGGCGTGGCGGGCCGCGGCCAGCCCTGTGAAGTTCGCCATCAGCCCACCGGTGACAGTGCCCATGGTTGTGCCCTGCGGAAGGCCGAGCAGGTCGGTGAACCAGCCCTGTACCGCCTCCCGCGCCGCGCTGTGAGCGGGGGTGACCTCGCGCAGCCCGGCGTTCTGGTCCCAGGCCGACGTGAGCCAGTCGGCGGCCAGGGCCACGGGGTAGGTGCCCCCGATGACGAACCCGAAGAAGCGGGGGGAGGACATGGCGGTCAGGCCCGGTTCCACCTTGTCGCAAAGGGATTCGATGACGGATCGCGGATCGTCACCCGTGGGAGTGGGGCCGGCGAAGGAGCCGGTGAGGTCGTCGGTGCTGCTCGCCGGGGGCACGCGGCGTTCGGGGAGGCCGTCGAGGTAGGCCTTGGCCCGTGCGGCGGCGAGGTCCAGCAGGACGTCACGGTCGGTTTCGGTCACCGGCCCACTGTCTCACCGTCGCCCGCCGCCGTCACTGGGCTTGACGACTTGGAGTTTCACGAGGTTGGAGCAGACACGCGTGAGTCCTCCAACCTGGCGGTGAAGGACCGCACTACAGAGCTGCCACCCTCGGTATCTGGGAATCGCAGCACTGCCGCGGGCCGAGTTCGGCGATGAACATGGCCGAGAGGATGGCGCCAGCACCCAACCACATGCGTGGGCTCAGTTCCTCGCCGCCGATCCCCACGGCGATGACTGCGGCGAAGGCGGGTTCCAGCGTCATGATCACCGCGGCGGTGGTCGCGGTGAGGTGCGACTGACTCCACGCCTGCAGCACGAGACCCAGGCAGGTGGCACCGAGCGCCAGGTAGAGGATCGTGACCCACTCGTCGGTCCGGGTCGGCACGGCGACACCCTGACCCGCGACGGCCGCGACCAGGCACACCGCAGCCGTGACGGCCACGGACACCGCCGTGAGGCCGTAACTGTTCTCCCGCGTGGCCCAGCGAGAAAGACTCGCGATCTGCAGCGAGAACAGCAGCGCGCCCAGGACAGTGATGGCCGCGCCGGGGCTGAGGCTGAAACCGTTCAGTGAGATCAGCGCCAGTCCCGCGGTGGCCACCGCGACCGCCAGCCACCCCCGACGGGTGATCTGCTCCTTGAACAAGGCCGCGGCCACCAATGGCGTGAAGACCACCATGAGGCCGGTGAGGAACCCGGAGACCGCCGCTGAGGTATGGCGCAGGCCCTCGGTCTGGGCCAGGAAACCGGTGCCGAGGAACAGCCCGAGCAGCAAACCCCGTCGCCGTTCGGCCCGCGTGAGACCCAACCATCGCCGGGGAGCGACGGCCAGCAGCACCACGGCTGCCACCCCGAACCGCCAGAAGAGCAGATTCGCGGCCGACAACGTGTCCAGCGAGTCCTTGGTGACGAGGAAGGTCGAACCCCACACTGCCGTCGCCAGGACCAGCCCCGCGATGCCTGGGACCTGGCTGCCGGCGTCGGTCCGGGTGGTCACATCAGCAGCCATGGATCACCACAAGGCGCGCAACTGCTTGATGCCCCCGTTGAACATGTCCTCGACGGTGGCAGCCTCGAGTTGGGCGTCATTCAACTTCTCCTGCGCCTTGGCCGTCTGTGCCGTCGTCAGGTAGCCGGCAGCGCCGAGGACCTTCTCGTAGGCGCGGAACAGATCGCGGTATGCCGCTCGTACGGTCTTCATGCCGGCAAGGAACTTGTCCTGCCGCTTGCCCTTGAAGCAGCCCTTGTTCTGCTTCTGCACCTGGTCGACGAGTTTGTTCACTGAGTCACGATCGTCGGCGATGATCGGCAGCAGCGTCTCGCGGTACCGCGCCGCGCCCTCCTCCATCTGGGGAAGGACGTCCGTTGCGCCGCTGGACAAGACCTCGACCATGTTGTCCAACTGCGCGCTCACGCTTGTGTAGTGGTTGTCGTAGTGCGGAAGTTGTACCTCCATCCGGCGTTGGAGTCGCTGCAGATCGTGCTTGTACGACGGCCAGCACCGGTCGGGCAACTTGTGCTTCGCGGCGACGGCCGAGGCCGGGGGTGGACCGGCCGCCGGGGCGGCAACGGCGGGGGCGGCAAGCAGGCCGGTCGCGAGGACCAGCGAGGCCGTCAGACGGGTGGTGGATCGGGCGTTCATGTCGCCTCCAACGGACGCTTCCAGGCTACGCCCGCAGGGACGGGTGGCGCCCGAGGAGGCCAGTGGGTTACGGGCAGTTGCCGCGCGCATCACCGCAGGCGGGTGGGGCCGGCCGCGGGACTATCCTCGAAGGGTGACCGAGAACCTGGATCTGGCGTCGGATTACAGCCCCACCCGCGAGCAGTGGCTCGCCGCAGTCGACAAGGTGCTCAAGGGCAAGGACTTCGACCTTGTCCTGGTGAGTACGACCCTGGACGACGTGCGGATCGAACCGCTCTACACCGCCGACGACGTGGCGACCACGCACGACGAGTCCGGCTTCCCCGGCTCCGACCCGCTGACCCGCGGTGCCCAACCAGCACCCCGCACCGACGGCCAATGGGACATCCGCTCCCGCGTGACCCACCCGGACCCGGCCGTGGCCAACGCGCAGATCCTCGAGGACCTGGCCAACGGTGCGACCAGCGTGGACCTGCAACTGGACCTCGGAGGCGGCTCCGGGATCAGCATCCGCTCGCCGCAGGACCTGGCGCGGGTGCTCGACGGGGTGGTGCTGGACGCGGCGCCCGTGAGCCTGCGGGCCGGTGCCCACGCCGCGGTCGTCGCGGGTTGGTACCGGGAGTTGCTGGCTGAGCGAGGGGTGCACGGCGCCGAACCTTCCGGGTGCCTGGGCATCGATCCGGTCGGCACCCTGGTGACCGACGGCGAGGTGGCGATGGACGCGCTCATGGCCGCCGGCCTGGACGTTGCGAACACGCCACGGCTGCGCACGTTCCGGGCCTCCGGCGCACCGGCCTCCGATGCCGGCGCCAGCGAGGCGCAGGAGATCGGCTACATGCTGTCGGTCGCGCTGCTGTACCTGCGTGCGCTCATCGATGCCGGGGTGGACAACCCCGCTTCGCGCATCACCCTGGAGGTCACCGCCGACGTCGACGTGTTCGCCACAGTGGCCAAACTGCGTGCGCTGCGGCACTGCTGGGCCACTGTCCTGGAGCACATGGGCCAGCCGCTGGACAACACTGGCATCGAGGCCGTGTCCGCCGACCGCTGGCTGACCGAGGTCGATCCGTGGGTCAACATCCTGCGCGGGACCGCTGCCACGCTGGGCGCGGTGGTGGGCGGCGCGGAATCGGTGACCATCGCCCCGTTCGACTCCGCATCGGGGCTGCCCGGCGGCCTCGGCCGGCGATTGGCCCGCAACACGCAGCTGCTGCTGCAGGACGAGTCCGGCATCGGGCGCGTGCTCGACCCGGCGGGCGGCAGTTCTTACATCGAATCCTTCACCGACGACCTCGCCGCAGCCGCCTGGAAGTTCTTCCAGCGGATCGAGGCCGCCGACGGCCCTGGACGCCGCCGACGAGATCGGCACCGACATCGCGGTGGTGGCTGCGCGCCGCGACAAGGACATCGCCACTCGCAAGCGACCAATCACCGGAGTAAGCGAGTTCCCGCAACTCGGCGAGCAACGACCGGAACCGATGCCGGCGCCGGCCCCGGACGCTCGCCCCGCGGTGCCGGTACCCGGCCACGTGCACCAGGCCACGCCGTGGCAGCGCCGCCGCCTCGCCCAGCCCTACGAGGACCTGCGGGCCAACGCCGGGGACGCCACGGTGTTCCTGGCCAACCTCGGCCCGATCGCCGTGCACACCGCCCGGGCCACGTTCGCCGCGAACCTCTTCGCCGCTGGGGGCATCACGGCGGTCTCCGACGACGGGCACGGCGACGCGCAGTCGGTCGCTGAGGCTTTCCGGGGGTCGGGCGCGGACATCGCGTGCATCTGCTCCTCCGACGAGGTCTACGCCGACCTTGCTGAGGCCGCTGCGTCGGCGCTGAAGCAGGCAGGCGCGAAACGTGTGTATCTGGCAGGCAAGGGCGACTACGCGGGGGTTGATGAGTACATCCACCTCGGCGTCGACGCTCTCGACATCCTCACCCGGGCGGAGGCCGCACGATGACCGACTTCACGCAGATCCCACTCCCGCCCCGCACGCCCCACCCGGACCGGCAGGCCTGGGAGCAGGCCGTTGCGCAGGCCACCGGTTCGCAGCCGGACAAGTTGGTGTGGCAGACACCCGAGGGCATCGACGTCGCGCCGTTGTACAGCGCGGAGGACCTCGTGGGCCTCGACCACCTGCACACCTACCCGGGCCTGCCGCCGTACCTGCGCGGGCCCTACTCGACGATGTACGTCAACCAGCCGTGGACGATCCGGCAGTACGCCGGGTTCTCCACCGCGGAGGACTCCAACGCGTTCTACCGGCGCAACCTCGCGCAGGGCCAGAAGGGCCTGAGCATCGCGTTCGATCTCGCCACCCACCGCGGCTACGACTCCGACCACCCGCGGGTGCAGGGCGACGTCGGGATGGCCGGTGTCGCGATCGATTCGATCCTCGACATGCGGGTGCTGTTCGACGGCATCCCGCTGGACAAGATGAGCGTCTCGATGACGATGAACGGTGCCGTGCTGCCGGTCATGGCGCTGTACATCGTGGCCGCCGAGGAACAGGGCGTGCCGGCGGAGAAACTCACTGGGACGATCCAGAACGACATCCTCAAGGAGTTCATGGTCCGCAACACCTACATCTACCCGCCGGGGCCGTCGATGCGGATCATCTCGGACATCTTCGCGTACGCCTCGCAGAACATGCCGCGGTTCAACTCCATCTCGATCTCCGGCTACCACATGCAGGAGGCCGGGGCGACGGCCGATCTGGAGCTGGCCTACACCCTGGCTGACGGAGTCGAGTACATCCGTGCGGGCATGGCGGCGGGGCTGGACGTCGACGCCTTCGCCCCGCGGCTGTCGTTCTTCTGGGCGATCGGGATGAACTTCTACATGGAGATCGCGAAGCTGCGCGCGGCCCGGCTGCTCTGGAGCAAACTGGTAAAGCAGTTCGACCCGCAGAACGCCAAGTCGCAATCGCTGCGCACCCACTCGCAGACCTCCGGCTGGAGCCTCACCGCGCAGGACGTGTTCAACAACGTCGTGCGGACCTGCATCGAGGCGATGGCCGCCACGCAGGGGCACACGCAGAGCCTGCACACCAACGCCCTGGACGAGGCGCTCGCGCTGCCCACCGACTTCTCCGCGCGGATCGCCCGCAACACGCAGTTGTTCCTGCAGCAGGAGTCCGGCACGACGAGGGTCATCGACCCCTGGGGCGGCTCGTACTTCATCGAGCGACTCACTCGGCAACTTGCCGAGAGGGCGTGGGCGCACATCACAGAGGTCGAGGAGCTCGGGGGCATGGCTAAGGCCATCGAAGCCGGGATCCCGAAGCTGCGCATCGAGGAGGCCGCAGCCCGCACGCAGGCGCGCATCGACTCCGGCAGGCAGGCGGTCATCGGCGTCAACAAGTTCCGGCCCCAGGCGCCGGAGGACATCGACGTGCTGAAGGTCGACAACGCCGCGGTGCGCGCGGGTCAGTTGGCAAAACTCGCCAAGCTCAAGGCCGAGCGCGACACCGGTGCCGTCGAGCACGCGCTGGCCGCGCTGGAGGAGGCCGCCCGCGAGGGCACGGGCAACCTGCTCGACCTGTCGGTCAAGGCAGCGCGGGTGCACGCCACCGTCGGGGAGATCTCGCTGGCGCTGGAGAATGTGTACGGTCGGCACAAAGCCGACATCCGATCGATCTCCGGGGTGTACCGACAGGAAATGGGTGACCACAACGCGCAGGTCGACACCGTCGCGCACAGCATCGCCGCGTTCGAGCCGCGGGAGGGCAGGCGCCCGCGCATCCTCATCGCGAAGATGGGTCAGGACGGCCACGACCGCGGCCAGAAGGTGATCGCCTCGTCGTTCGCCGACCTCGGGTTCGTCGTCGACATCGGCCCGCTGTTCCAGACCCCCGAGGAGGTCGCGCGGCAGGCCGTCGAGAACGACGTGGACATCGTGGGCGCCTCATCACTGGCTGCCGGCCACCTCACGCTGGTGCCGCAGTTGAAGCAGTCACTCGCCGAGCTCGGCCGCCCGGACATCCTCGTGGTGGTCGGCGGGGTCATCCCTCCGCAGGACTTCGACGCGCTGCGCGACGCCGGTGCCGCGGCGATCTTCCCGCCCGGCACCGTCATCGCCGAGGCTGCGGAAGGGTTGCTGGAGCAGCTGAATTCATGAAGCAGCCGCTGCCGGCGACGGCCGAGCTTGCGGATCTCGTGCGCGGCGGCGACACGATGTGGCTGGCGCGGGCCATCACGCTGGTCGAGAGCCGCAAGCCCGCACACCGGGAGGCGGCCTCAGAACTGCTGACCACGCTCATGCCGGACACCGGCGCCGCCGACCGGGTGGGTTTGACCGGTGTGCCGGGGGTCGGCAAGTCAACGTTCATCGACCAGTTCGGCACCAACCTGACGGCTGCGGGTCACCGCGTCGCGGTGCTCGCCGTGGACCCCAGCAGCTCGCGCACCGGCGGTGCGATCCTCGGCGACAAGACCCGCATGGAGCGGCTGTCCACCGACCCGAACGCGTTCATCCGGCCCTCCCCTGCCAGCGGTTCGCTGGGCGGGGTGGCCCGTGCCACCCGCGAGTCGATCCTGTTGTGCGAGGCGGCCGGTTTCGACGTGGTACTCGTCGAGACCGTCGGGGTGGGGCAGAGCGAGACCACGGTCTCGGAGATGGTCGACATCTTCGTCGTGCTCATGCTGGCAGGGGCTGGTGACGAACTGCAGGGCATCAAGCGCGGCGTGCTGGAACTCGCCGACCTGATCGCGGTGAACAAGGCCGACGGGGACAACGTGAAGCGTGCGCGGATGGCGGCACTGGACTACCGACGGGCCGTCCACCTCATGACCCCGGCGTCGCCGAACTGGACGCCACCGGTGCTCACGTGTTCGGCGCTGACCAACGACGGGCTGCCCGAGATCTGGGCCCAGATCGAGGCGCACCGGGAGCGACTCGCGTCGACGGGCGAGCGGGATGCCCGCCGCCAGCGCCAGCAGATCGGGTGGATGTGGTCGCTGATCGGCGACCGGTTGCTCGACCAGTTCCGCGATTCGCCCAAAGTCGCCGCGCGGCTGGCGCAGGTGGAGGCTTCGGTGCTCGCCGGCGAGCTGCCACCGGCGGTGGCCGCCGATCAGCTGCTGGCCACGTTCCTCGGGTAGGCGTCGCACGGTCGCGGATGGACGTTGGGCCCGCGTACCCTCGAGGCGTGCGTCGCTGGCTGATGGTGGTCGGGCTGGTCGCTGCGGTGACTCTGCCGGCGGCGCCGGCCACCGCCTACCAGGCGCCCGGTCCCCGCTGGCCCGGGAACACCATCCGCTACCACGACACCCTGCCGAAATCCTGGAACTGGAGCATCCGCAAAGCCGTCCGCACGTGGAACACCTCCGGTGCGCGGATCCGCTTCCGGAAGGTCGAGCGGGCGCGGGCCCAGGTGATCATCGGCTACGGCGGTCTGGGCAATGCTGCGGGCCTGGCCACGATCGGGCAGCGGCCCGGGGCGTTCGTGAAGGTCAACCGGCTGATGTTCAAACCCCTGCGGCCGGGCCTGCGGGTCTTCGCAGCGCAGGTGCTGGCACACGAATTCGGTCACGTCCTGGGCCTGGGTCATGTGCAGTCCGACAACTGCCGGTTGATGTCCACCCCCCTGCTCACGTTCTGCCCCAAGCCACCGGAGTCGTGGCTGTACGACTGCGCCTGGCTGGCCACGGACGACCGCCGCGGCGCGGTCCACCTGTACGGCGGCTCGCCGCGGCAACCACGGCGCCAGTACTGCCTGCGAGAGCCGAAGCCACCGCAAATGCTCGACGTGAGGTTCCGCTCCGGCGATCCGGTGCGCATCACGTGGCGGGTTCCGGCAGGGCTGCGACCGGGCACTTACGTGACCGTCGGGGTCTACGAGCAGAGCCGGTGCGAGGGCGACGTCGCGGCGCCGTTGCTGAGCTCGGCGCGGGTCCGTGCGGCGCGTGGGTGGTGGAAGGGGAGTCACCCCGGGCTGGTCCCGCACTGCTATCAGGTGCAGGTGCACAACCGGTACGGCCTCGGTGCCGATCCGGTCCTGGGGCTGGCGACGGGGCCGGGCCGGGCTGACCCAGCCTCCGTAGGCTTGACCCATGCCCCGCCTCGCCACGCCCGACGACGCGGAGGCCATCGCCCGGCTGGCTGCGCGGACCTTCCCGCTGGCCTGCCCGCCGACGACCACGCAGGAGAACATCGAGGCGCACATCCGCGGTGAACTCAACGTGGAGCGCTTCCGCGAGCAGATGGCCACCGCCGCCTTCCTGGTCGTCGACGCCGGGGACGGCGAGGTGTGCGGCTACGCGATGATCGCCACCGAGCCGCCGCCCATCGACCACGACTGGCGCAACCCCGCTGAGTTACGGCGGATCTACGTGGACGCCGACCAGCACGGGCAGGGTGTGGCCGCCAGCCTCATGCGCATGAGCCTCGAGCTCGCCGCGCAGGCCGGCCACGACTGGCTGTGGCTGGGCACGAACATGGACAACGCCCGTGCGTTGCGGTTCTACGAGAAGTCCGGGTTCAGAATCGTCGGGGAGCGCACGTTCCGCGTCGGACCGTCGGTCGAGTCCGATTACGTGTTGGCCCGCCCCGTACCGTAGGGCCATGCGCGACTACGACCTCGTTGTGTACGGCGCCACCGGTTTCACCGGCCGGCTCGTGGCCGAGTACCTCGCCAGCCGGGATGGCCCGGAGCGGATCGCCCTGGCCGGGCGTTCGCAGTGGAAGCTGGAATCGGTGCGCGACGAGATCGGCGTCGACTGGCCCCTTCTCGTCGCCGATGCCGCGGACCCCAAGGCCCTGCAGAAGGTGGCCGATTCCACCACCGCGATCGTCACCACCGTCGGGCCCTACTGGCGGTACGGCCTGCCGCTGGTGGAAGCCTGCGCGAAGGCCGGCACCCACTACGCCGACCTGGCCGGCGAGGTGTTGTTCATGCGGGAGAGCATCGACCGGTACGACGCTGTGGCCAAGAAGTCCGGTGCCCGCATCGTGCATGCCAGCGGGTTCGACTCGATCCCCTCCGACCTCGGCGTGTACCTGCTACAGGAGGCGGTGGGCGGTCCCTTGGGGGAGACGGTCATGGCGGTGCGGTGGGCCAGTGGCGGCTTCAGCGGGGGCACCATCGCCAGCGGGATCGGGCAGATGGAGGCGGCCAAGGCGGACCCGTCGCTGCGGCGGGTGATGGAGGACCCGTACGCACTGACCCCGGGTGAGAGCGGCCCCGACGCCGGGGATCAGATCTGGGTGCGCTACGAGCCCGTGCTCGACTCGTGGACCGGTCCGTTCGTGATGGCGGCGATCAACACCCGCGTGGTGCGCCGGTCCAACCTGCTGCTCGGTCATCGGTACGGCCGCGACTTCACGTACAAGGAGGTCGTCGCGACCGGGCCGGGGCTCGGGGGGCGCGCGCGGGCGACCGCGCTGGCGGCGGCGTCGACCGGTGGCATGGCCGCGCTGTCCATCGGCCCTGCCCGTGCGGTGATCTCCCGATTCCTCCCCGACCCCGGTGAGGGACCGGGTCCGGAAGCCCGGGAGAAGGGCGGGTTCCGCGTCGAGTTCCGCAGCACCCCCGGCGACGGTGAGGTGTACGCCGCCGAGGTGATCGGCAAGGGCGATCCCGGGTACGCGGCCACTTCGCGCATGCTGTCCGAGGCGGGCCTGTGCCTTGCGACCACCGAAGGACCGGCTGGGGTGCTGACGCCGGCGAGCGCGATGGGCGATGCGCTCGTGGAGCGGCTGCGCGACGCCGGCATGACCTTGCGTGCTTGGCGAGTGCGCTAGTCATCACCGGCGGCACCGGACTAGCCTCGGCGTATGAGTAGCGACGAGGAGCTGCGCAGGGCCGCGGTCAAGCGCATCAAGGACAAGCGCAACGCGATCAGCACGGTCGGGATCTTCGCGATCGTGTCGATCCTGCTCACTGCGATCTGGGCGTTGTCCGGCGGCGGGTACTTCTGGCCGGCGTGGGCGATGTTCGGGATGGGCGTGGCGGCGCTGTTCATCCTGTGGGGCACGTTCGGCCCGCAGAGCCGCCACCCGTCGGAGCAGGAGATCGCCAACGAGATGCGACGGATGCGCGGTCAGTAGTCGGCGGGCTGCAATTCGCGTCGCGCGAGCCACCACCCGGCGGCGATGCCCACCACGTCCGCGGCGAGGTCCAGGACGTCCCCGCCGCGCTGGGACAGCCAGAGTTGTTGCACCGTCTCGCTGAGCACCGCCTGCGCCAGCATGAGTCCGACCGTCCAGCGGGAGCTGACTCCGGCCCGCATCGCGAGCCAGGTGACCACGGCGAAGAGTGCGAAGTGCGCGACTTTGTCCAGCGGCAGACCGGTGTCGACCGATGGCGGGCGCGGCACGTACAGGGCCCAGAACTGAACGAGCAGGGCGGCGGCGAACCCGACCTGCCATCCCCGCCGAGTGCCCACGCGATCAGCGTAGGTTAGGGCCATGAAGACGACGGCGAACCAGGGTGACCCCGAGGCCTTCCTCGCCGACGTGCCGGACCCGAGGCGCCGCGAGGACGCCGGCGCACTCGCGCGGATCATGTCCGAGGTGACGGGCGCGCCGCCGGTCATGTGGGGTGGCTCGATCCTGGGATTCGGCAACAGCGAGTACACCAACACCACTGGAACGCACCCCTGGTTCACCGTCGGGTTCTCCCCGCGCAAGGCGGCGCTGGCCCTGTACGTGCCGGGCGCGGTGGACTCGGATCTGCTGGAGCGCCTTGGGCCGCACAGCACGGGGAAGGGTTGTCTGTACATCAAGGACCTGCGGGCCGTCGACGTGGCGGTCCTGCGCCAGATCATCGAAAGAGGAGCACAGGCATGAAGGTGGAGGTGGAGCGGCGCGGGCACGTGCTGCTCATCGGGATCAACCGCCAGGAGAAACGCAACGCGTTCGACCTGGAGCTCATCGAGCAGTTCGCGGCCGCCTACGAGCAGTTGGGCGACGACCCTGCGCTGCGGGTCGGGGTGGTGCACGCGTTCGGCGAGCACTTCAGCGCCGGGCTGGACCTCGCCGAGGTGGGCCCCAAGGTCGCTGAGAAGGGTCCGGCGGCCCTGGCGGGCAGTTACCGGTACGACCCGTTCGGGATGTGGGCCCCGCCGGTGCCGAAGCCGGTCGTGGTGGCCATGCAGGGCATCGCCTACACCTTGAGCATCGAGTTGGCGCTGGCCAGCGACATCGTGATCGCCGCGGACGACGTGCGCTTCCGGCAGTTGGAGATCGGGCGCGGGATCATCCCGTTCGGTGGGGCGACGCTGCGCGCGACCGCCCAGCTCGGGTGGGGCAACGCGATGCGGTTCCTGCTGACCGCCGACGAGTTCGGCGCCGACGAGGCCTACCGGATCGGCCTCGTGCAGGCGGTGGTCGCGCCGGGTGAGCAGTTCGACCGGGCCCTGGCCATCGCCGAGACCATCGCCAAGCAGGCGCCGCTGGGGGTGCAGGAGACGCTGGCCAACGCCCGCGTCGCCCGCGACCTGGGCGAGGACGCGGCGCGCGAGCACCTTCAGCAGGTGCTGCCGCGGATCCTGACATCGAAGGACGCGATGGAGGGTGTGCAGAGTTTCCTGGAGCGCCGGGAGGCCCGGTTCACGGGGGAGTAGCGCCCGGGCTCGACCCCCCGATTCCCGACCCCCGGTTGTGACGAAGGTGCGGGGGCTGCGGGCTGGTTTGTGGTGATGGTGCTGGGTGCGGGGCTGTGGAGCGCGCACCTTCGTCGCATTGCGACGGTGGTGCTCGGCACCTTCGTCGCAAAGGCGCGGCCGGCACCCGGGGGGGGGGGGGGGGGGGGGGGGGGGGAGCGCGGGGCTGCGCGGGGGGCCGGCCGCGCGGGGGGGGGGTTGTGACGATGGTGCGGGGGCTGCGGGCTGGTTTGTGGTGATGGTGCTGGGTGCGGGGCTGTGGAGCGCGCACCTTCGTCGCATTGCGACGGTGGTGCCCGGCACCTTCGTCGCAAAGGCGCGGCCGCGGCGCGGGGAGATCAGCGCAACCGCCGCCGGCCCCACCGGTCCGCGGCATAACTGAGGGCCTCGTCGACGCCGAGTTGCCGGGTGGAGTTGCCCACCCGCACCCACATCTGTACGGCCTGCCCCTTGCCCGGGCTCAGGTACACCGGCCGGGTGGCGCCCAGCACGCGCACATGACAGATGGTCGTGGCGTCCAGCCGTGGGAAGTCCACCTCGACGTTCGCAGTGGCCGTGGCGCCGAGGGTCTTGCTCAGGTGGTCGCGCAGCCACAACTCGTAGCGGTCCACGTCCGGGTTCTTCATGAACTTGAAGTCGTCGGCCAGGCCGAGGGCGCGCCCTCGTCGTCCACCCCGATGAGCAGGTCGCCGCCGCCGGAGTTCGCGAGTGCGGCCACGGTCTTGGCGATCACCATCTCGATCTTGTCGTCGCGTGCCCCGGTGTGCAGGTTGCACCGGGCGGTCGACTTGAACTCCACCCGCGCGGTCTCGCCGCCGGCGACGAGTTCGGCGGCGGTCAGCCGCGGCTGGCGGGTGAAGTATCCGACGATGAGCATGACCACCACGGTGCTGACCGCCGAAGCCACGATCATGCCGAGCCAGTGCTCGCGGTAGTAACCGCCGCGCAGCAGTGACATCACCAGGGCACCGAAGGCCGCCCCGAGGATCCCCGACAGCACTGCCTCCGCCCAGCCCAGTCGCACGCGGGAGCCCATGAGCCGGCGCATGACCAGCCCCAGGCCGGCGCCGAACGCAACAGCGGTGAGGAAGGCGAGACTGAGGTTCATGGCTGCACCAAAGTATCGTGCAGCCATGGTCACCTCGCGCCGCATCACCCTCGCCTCCCGCCCGCAGAGCCAGGTGGAGGTCTCCGATTTCGGCACTGATGAGCTGGAACTGCCGCCCCTGGCCGACGGGCAGATCCTGGTCAACGTCGAGTACCTGTCCATCGACCCGACGATCCGGGGCTGGCTGTCCTACGACACCTACCTGCCGAAGATCGGCATCGGCGAGGTCATCCGCAGCGCCGGCGCCGGCGAGGTGATCGAGTCGCGCAATGAGCGGTTCCCGGTGGGTACGCGGGTGTTCGGGATGCCGGGCTGGCAGACCCACGCCGTGCTCGACGGCGGGGGTGGTGATTCCCGAGGGTGTCACTTACGAGCAGGCTCTGAGCGTGTTCGGGGTGACCGGCCTCACCGCCTACGTCGGGCTGGAGGACATCGGCAAGCCGCAGCCGGGGAGACCGTGGTGGTGTCCGGCGCGGCCGGTGGTGTGGGCTCGATCGCCGGGCAGATCGCGAAGATCATGGGTGCGCGGGTGGTGGGCCTGGCCGGCTCGCCGGAGAAGTGTCGCTGGGTGGTCGACGAACTCGGCTTCGACGAGTGCATCGACTACCGCGCCGAGGACATCGGGGCGGGCCTTCGGCGCACCTGCCCGGGCGGCATCGACGTGTACTTCGACAACGTCGGCGGCGAGACGCTCAATCAGGTGCTCGCCCGGATCAACGACCACGCGCGGATCATCCTGTGCGGGGCGATCTCGCAGTACAACACCGACCGTCCGGCGCCGGGCCCGGCCAACCTCATCAACGCCATCTCGCGCCGCGCCCTGCTCAAAGGGTTCATCATCCTCGATCACATGGACCGGGCCGGCGAGGCGACCAAGGTCATGGGCGGCTGGCTGCAGGAGGGTCGGCTGGTCTCGAAGACGTACGTGCGGGACGGGCTGGAGTCGGCACCGGCCGCGCTGCAGGACCTGTTCTCCGGCGCCAACGTCGGCAAGACGCTGGTCCGCGTGTAGCCCTAGGCTCGAACCATGGCAGCACCCCCAGACGAGCGCAGCGCCCGCGCCACCATCGACATCGAGGCCCCGCCGGAGAAGGTGTACGCACTGGTGGCTGACGTCAGCCGGGTCGGGGAGTGGTCGCCGGAGGCGACCGGGGCGCGCCGCGCGTCGCACACTCCGAATGCCGGCGACACGTTCTGGGGCTTCAACCGCAAGGGCATCTGGCGCTGGTTCACGTACTGCACCGTACGCGAGGCCGAACCAGGCCGGCGTTTCGTGTTCGACGTCGACTTCCCGCCGATGCCCATCTCGCGGTGGACCTACGACCTCGAGCCGACGCCGACCGGCTGCCGGGTCACCGAGACGTGGGTGGACCGGCGGGAGGGTCCGCTGGCCAAGCCGATCACGTGGATCGGTGGGGTGTTCATCCCCGGTCCGCGCGCGCCGCACAACCAGCGCAACATCGAGACGACGCTGCAGCAACTCAAGGCCGTGGCCGAAGGGTAGGAGCACCCCATGCCGATGGACAAGAAAACGCTCGACCAGCTCAAGATCGAGCCGGGCGAGAGGTTCCGCATCAAGGACCACAACGCGGACTGGCTGCCGGAGGCTGTCCGGGACCTCGACAAGGGCGAACGCAAGAAGCGTGCAGAGGCGATGCTCGAGGAGAACCGCCGGGAGCTCGCCGAGGCGCAGGAACTGCTCTACGCCGACGGCAGCCACAGCGTCCTGATCGTGTTCCAGGCCATGGACGCCGCCGGCAAGGACGGCACGATCCGGCACGTCATGTCCGGGGTCAACCCGCAGGGGTGCGCGGTGTCCTCGTTCAAGGTGCCCAGCGCCACGGAGTTGTCGCACAACTACTTGTGGCGCTACTCCATGGCCCTGCCGGCGCGCGGGATGATCGGCATCTTCAACCGCTCCTACTACGAGGAAGTGCTCGTGGTGAAGGTGCACCCGGAAATCCTCGAGCGCGCCGACCTGCCGGCGGAGGACGTCGACAAGCACATCTGGAAGCACCGTTATGAGGACATCAACAACTTCGAGCAGCACCTCGCCCGCAACGGAACCACCATCCTGAAGTTCTTCCTCAACGTCTCCAAGGAGGAGCAGCGGGCACGGTTCCTGGAGCGCCTCGAGGAGCCCGACAAGAACTGGAAGTTCAGTTCCGGGGACATCGTGGAGCGCGGGTTCTGGGACGACTACATGAGGGCCTTCGAGGACGCCATCAACGCCACCAGCACTCCCTGGGCGCCCTGGTACGTGATCCCGGCGGACCGCAAGTGGGCGATGCGCGCGGCGGTGTCGGACATCATCACGACAACCATCAAGGACCTGCCGCTGGCCTACCCGACTGTGGCCGAGGAGGAGAAGGCGCGGCTGATCGAGGCCAAGGAGCAACTGCTGGCCGAGGGTGACTCCGGCTGACCCGGCATCAATCCGTCGCGTCGCGGTTGCACCCACCGCAGGCTCCGTCGTGGCGACTGGATGTGTGCGAGGTAGGTCGATGGCTCCCGGTCCCCACGTCGGCGGCGCCCCCCGCTCCTCGGGATGTACGAGGTCCGGCACCGGCACTCCGACCGCCTCATCCGGATCCCAGCCCAGCAGATCGACCACCGCAGGTGAGGCGAAGGTGATCCGCCCGTGCGCATCGGTGGTAAAGACCGTGTCCTGGATGTTCTGCAGCAGGGCGTGGTAGCGCTCCTCGGAGTACTGCTGGGACGAGGGCCTGAACACCCCTTGCGATCTTGGTTCGGACGATGGTGGGCTGTCAGAGTGGACCCCATGCACACGACCCGCGCGCTCAACGACGGGAACCTCCTGCCGGCCATAGGCTTCGGCACCTATCCGCTGAAGGAGAGCGAGGCGATCGAGGCGGTGGGCAGCGCACTGCAGGCGGGCTATCGACTCATCGACACTGCCGTGAACTACGGCAACGAGGCGGAGGTCGGGGAGGCGGTGCGTCGCTCGGGGATCCCGCGCGACGAGATCCAGATCACCAGCAAACTGCCCGGAAGGGACCACGCGTACGACGACGCCATCGCGTCGGTGAAGGGGTCCCTGATCCGGCTCGGACTCGACTACATCGACCTGCACCTCATCCATTGGCCCAATCCGAGTGTGGGCAAGTACGGGCAGGCGTGGCAGGCGCTGGTCGACCTGCGCGAGCAGGGGCTGGTGCGTTCGATCGGTGTCTCCAACTTCACCGAGGAGCACCTTCGGCAGGTCATCGACGCGACCGGGGTGACCCCGGCGGTCAACCAGATCGAGTTGCACCCGCGCTTCCCGCAGGCCCGCATGCGAGAGGTGCACGAGGAACTCGGCATTGTCACCGAGGCGTGGAGCCCGATGGGCAAGGCGCGGGCTCCGCTGGACGAGGCCGTGGTCACGGGCCCCGCGCGCCGGCTGGGGGTCACACCCGGCCAGGTCATCCTGCGCTGGCACGTGCAGATCGGCTCGTTGCCGATCCCGAAGTCGGCGGACCCGCAGCGGCAACGGGACAACCTCGACGTGTTCGGGTTCGAGCTCACCGACGAGGAGGTCGCGGCGATCTCCGGGCTGGCGGAGCCGGACGGGCGGCTGTTCGGCGGCGACCCAGCCACCCACGAGGAGATGTAGTCAGCAGCTGCTGCGCATCGCCTTGGTGCCCCGGGACGACCGCGATCATCGTGCGGTTCGTGCGTGCACGGGGGGGGGCACCTGGGCGCATCTGCGAGGGACATCGCATCCCAAGGCGCCCCGCCGTCGGCGTCGTTGTCGAGTATCGGCCTGGCGCAGTCCCGCGGGCAGAAGTCGCCGCGCCAATGCGGGTAGTTCCATCCAATCCGATGTGCGCCGCGGGCATGTTGTCCATCCTGCCGTGGCCACCCAGATTAGAGTAATTCCAAAGTATGAGGTAGTCTAAGGAACGTGAGGGACGTCGAGCGGGAACTGCGGGGACGGGGCCTGCGCGTGACCGCCCAGCGGGTGGCCGTGATCGAAGCCCTCGGACGGATGCGCCACATCTCGGCGGACACTGTCGCCCGCGCCGTCCGGGATCGGGCCGGCGCGGTATCGACCCAGGGCATCTACAACGTGGTCAACGATCTGGTCGACGCCGGTCTGGTGCAGCGCATCGATGTTGGCAGCGGACCGGCACTGTATGAGCTGGCCGACGACGGTCCGCACCATCACCTCATCTGCCGTGATTGCGGGCGGATCGTGGACCTGCAGTGCGACCACGGCGTCGACTCCTGCATCGTTCCGCCGAGCCCCCACGGTTTCGCGGACATCGAGGCGGAGATCGTCTTCTGGGGCACGTGCGAGCAGTGCGCTCGGACACACGCGCAGTAACACACAAGGGAAGGAAGAACGCATGACAACCGAAACAGGGACCGAGGCCACGGCACTGAGCATGCCGAGGATCGGCGACCCGGCGCCACAGTTCACCGCAGTGACGACGCAGGGGGACATCAACTTCCCGGCCGACTACGAGGGGCACTGGGTGATCCTGTTCAGCCACCCCGCGGACTTCACCCCGGTCTGCACGTCGGAGTTCATGACCTTCGCAACCATGGAGCAGGAGTTCGAGGAACTGAACACCAAGCTCGTCGGCCTGTCTGTCGACGGCCTCTACAGCCACATCGCCTGGCTGCGGACGATCAAGGAGAAGATCACCTTCCGCGACATGAAGGACGTCGAGGTGAACTTCCCGCTGATCGAGGACATCAGCATGACCGTGGCCCGCAAGTACGGGATGATCATGCCCGGCGAGGACAGCACGAAAGCAGTGCGCGCGGTGTTCGTCATCGACCCCAAGGGGATCATCCGGACGATCATCTACTACCCACTGAGCCTCGGGCGCAACTTCGACGAGCTCAAGCGCGTGATCGTCGCGCTGCAGGCCGCCGATGCGCTCTCGGTGGCGACGCCGGCTGACTGGCGCCCGGGCGAGCCGGTGATCGTTCCGCCCGCCGGTTCCTGCGGCACGGCCAAGGACCGCGTCGAGGGCAAGGAAGAGGGCGTGCACTGCGAGGACTGGTTCTTCTGCACGAAGGACTACACCGAGGAGCAGGTGTACGCCGCCATCGGTAAGTGATCACGAGCGAGGGAGGGTGTCCGCTGCGGGCACCCTCCTTTCGCGCGCCGGACGTTAAACTCGTGGCCGTGAGAATCGCGCTGGCCGTGGACCCTTCGGGAGCGGTGGGTGCCTCCTGGGGCAAGGCCCGGACGGTGGCTGTTGCCACTGTGCGTGACGGCAGCATCGTGGCGTGGGATGAGTACGACGTGGCGTGGGACGAGGCGCACGACCAGGGCACCCACGGGTCCCACCACGCGCGGGTCGTGACCTTCCTGCGGGAGCACGAGGTGGACACCGTGCTCGCGGCGCACGTCGGGGAACCCATGGTCCGCATGCTGAACACCATGGGTCTGCGGTTGGAGTTGGGAGTCACGGGTGATGCCCGGGCCGCGGTGGAGGCGCAAGCCGCGGAGCCCCCGCCTTTGTGACGATGGTGGCCGGGGTCGGGGCTGGTTTGTGACGGTGGCGCTGGTTGCCGTGCGGCTCAGCGCGCACCGTCGTCGCAAACGGGGTTGTGAGTGCCGCACCTTCGTCACAATCGCCCCCGGCCCTCCCGTTTGGCGCCGCACGCGGACAACCTGGCCAGCCACACGTGGGCATCGACCAACGCGGTGCGGGCGGGCTCGGCGGCCAGCCGGGCGGCGCTGGTGCGGGAGTCCGATGCGGATTCCGGGGACTCCGTTTGCACGTCGGCCCACTGCGCGGACTGGAATGATGCCCACGCGGTGAGCAGTGGGGCGAAGCCCATGAGCACCGCGGTCCAGGAGTCGAGCAGGCGTTCCCGGCGCTCCCACGGGTCGACCTCATCGGGTTCGGGAAGGTCCTGTCCCCGGGTGTGTCGGGGGCGTCGTCTGAGCGTTACAGCAGGACGTCGTCATCGCCGTGAGCGTCGGACATAGGGTCGGTTGTCACGAGTGTGGGCGGTTCGCGCCCCCGCAGCGGGCATGTGGGACGACAATGGCGCCCATGACCCGCTCCTCCTTCACCTCCGCGGCCGACGGTGCGACCATCGAGACGCACGCGTGGACCGACGTCGCCGACCCGATCGGTGCGGTCCAGATCGCCCACGGCCTGGCCGAGCACGCCGCCCGCTACCAGCGACTGGCCCTCGCGCTCAACGCCGCCGGGTACCGCGTCTACGCCATGGACCATCGGGGGCACGGCCACACGGGCCGGGCTGCCCTGGGCGACTTCGGGGCGGCGGGCTTCGACGGTCTCATCGCCGATGTCGCCCAGTACGCCGACGCGATCGGCGAGGAGAATCCCGAGCTGCCGGTCTTCCTGATCGCCCACTCCATGGGTTCTTTCGCGGCCCAGTCTGTGATCGTCGAACGCCCCGACCTCTACACCGGGGTGGTGCTCTCGGGGTCGACGGCCCTCGACGTCCTCGCCGCGAACCTCGCGCAGTCCGAAGGACCAGCGGGGCTGGAGGCCTTCAACGCCGGATTCGAGAACCGCACCGGCTACGAGTGGCTCAGCCGTGACGAGGCCGAGGTGGATAAGTACGTCGCCGACCCGTGGTGCGGATTCGACACCCCACCAGAGACCATCCCCATGCTCTTCGGCCAGGCCGCCCGGCTGGCCGAACCCGACGTCCTCTCGAGGGTGAGCAAGGACCTGCCCCTGCTCATCGCGTCGGGGAGCGACGATCCGCTGTCCGGCGGTGGCCAGTTGGTGGGGCTGCTCGCGCAGCGCTACCGCGATGCGGGCCTGACCGACGTCACGCTCACGGTGTACGAGGGTGCGCGGCACGAGATCTTCAACGAGACCAACCGCGACGAGGTGACCGCCGACGTCGTGAGCTGGCTGTTGGGGCACACGGCCGTAATCGGCGCCACGGGAGTCTGACCAGCGCACGGGAGCGCATCCCGGGCTCCACGGGTAGGGGTTCTGGATGTGCAACTGGGGTCGGTGTGTGGAACTCCGATTACAGACAGTGACATGGGATGGCGCAGTTCAAGTCATCCTCTCTTCAGTGTAGGCCGGATCCACCGAACGGACGATAGATGTGTGACGTTCTGTTATCAAACGCCGCCCAGAGGGGTGACGCTCGGCGCCTGTGCGTCAGAATGTCACGCAGCGTAATACCTGAATCGCCGACAGCGTGGCCATGCTCGGGTGGGTTCTTGATCTTGGTGTGGCAAAGGAGGTGGGAGGACAGGCACGATGTTCGGTGCTCCCTGCGCGGTCCAATCGGGATGCCCATGGGCCCGCCGCCCACCGGCGTTGGAGATCCTTCACTGCGGTGGAAGGACCGGCATTCAGCCGGCCGCCAGCCTGCTCAGGCAACCGGGTCGAACACCACGACAACGGTCGGCCGGGACCGGCGAGCAGCGAGTTGGTCGAGCCCGCGGTCGATCTCGCGCCAGCGATCCCACAGCCGTGTCCGCTCCTCGCCAGCGGCGGCACGGGCGACCATCCGATGTGGCCCGTCGCCGACGTCGACGACGCACTCGGGATGGGCCTGCAGGTTCAACCACCAGGCAGGATCCGGGTCCGCCCAGCCGTTCATCGCCATCGACACCAGCGCCGGACCGTCGCGGTAGTACCCGATGACGACTGTTCGCGCACGTCCGGAGCGGCGCCCGGTGGTCGTGACCCGCTTCGCTCCCCAGCCCTTCTGCTTGGGCCGCCAGAGGCCGAGTCGACCGCGACTGGCGCGCACCAGCGTGCGGTGGACGGCCCAGAAGGACCGGATGAACCACCGTGGCGGGAGGCGGGCCGGTTCGGGTTCGTGTGCTCACGCGGACCTCCTTGGTGCCTGAGGTGGGGCGCGTGCCCCGACCTTCGCATCTCGCAGCCTAGGGTCTTCCCATGACCGTGCGATCGTTCGAACGCGTTCCGCACGCGGCCGAGATCGCGATGGCGCTGGGCAATGGCTGACACGGTCTCGAGGAGCGAGGTCATCGCCTTCCGACTGCGCGCCCACAACCTGACGCAGCGGTTGGGTGGCGAGGATCTGCTCGATGCGGCCGCCCCCTGCGGGGTGCAGGACAGTCCGCCCGGGTCCGCGGTGCTCGCGCTACACGCCAGGGTGCGAGACGTGACTGCGCAGCAAGTGGGCGCAGCGCTCGATGACGACAGGAGCCTGTTGCGGACGTGGAGCATGCGCGGCGCGCCGTTCTGCTTCCCGACTGCGGACGCGCACGTGTTCACCACCGGCGTGCTGCCGCCGAACGAGAAGGCGATGCGCCACTTGATCGCCGGGGTGGCACCAGCGGTGGACAGCCTCGGAATGACAGTGGGGGCGGCCGTTGATCTGACAGCCGCCGAGATCGGTGAGGTGCTGTCCGGGCGGCGGCTCGCGATCGGCGACCTGGGTGCCGAACTCGCCGGGCGGATCGCCGGGACGTTGCCGCCGGGGCAGCGCGCCGCCTGGGAGCAGGAAGGCCCGTACGCCCCGGGCCAGCCTTTGGGTGAGGCCGTCGTGCACTTCTGCCTGCGCATCCTCACGTTGCGGGGGGTCATCTGTTTCGCGCCGCGGGAAGGGAACCAGGCGCCGTTCGTCCTCGTCGAGGAGTGGCTCGGCCACCCCATCCCTGACATCGATCCGGCCATCGTGCGCGCCGAACTGCTTCGCCGGTACCTCCGCTGCTACGGGCCGTCGAACCGCGGGGACTTCGCCTCGTGGCTGGGCATCCAGGCAGGTGACATCGACCCCTGGTGGCGTCGGCTCGAGGACGAACTGACGCCGGTCGAGTACCGGGGCATGTCCTGGATCCTCACCGAGGACCTCGACGCGCTGCGGTCGGCGTCGGTGCCGGACGTGGTGCGCCTGCTCCCGCCGCACGACCCGTACACCCAGATGCGCGACCGCGACACGATCGCCGACGTGCAGCACCACCGGGACGTGTGGAAGCCGGTCGGCGTCCCTGGTGCGGTCCTGGTGAACGGCAGGATCGCGGGCACATGGCGTGCGCGCAAGAGCGGGCGGCGGCTGACCATCACCATCAGGACCTTCGGCCCGCAGCCAGCGCACGTCGGCACCTCGCTCCTGGATGAGGCCGAGCAGATCGGGCGCTTGCGGGGGGCGTCGTCGGTGGCAACCGAGATCCGCACGTACTGACGCGGCACTCAGGAGCCGAGCCACTGCCCGAGACGCTGCAGGCCCTCGCCCAGGTCGGCGCGGGAAGCGGTGTAGGACAGCCGCACGTGGTTGTCGGCGGTGTGGGTGCCGAAGTCCTTCCCGGGGGTCAGCGCGACGTGCGCCTCGCTGAGAGCGCGCTCGCAGAACTCCCAGGAGTTCAGGCCCGTGCCCGAGACGTCGAAGTACACGTAGAACGCCCCGTCGGGGACCACTGGCACCGGCAGGCCGATGCTCCCGAGGCCCTCGAGGACGAGGGCCCGGCGAGCGGCGAGTTCGACACGGCGTTCCTCGCACACCACCAGCGACTCGGGGGTGAAGCAGGCGAGGGCGGCGTGCTGGGCCGGGGCCGAGGCGCAGAGGAAGTAGTTCATCGCCAGGCGTTCGATCGCCGCGACGAGCGGTTCCGGGACGACGGCCCAGCCCAGGCGCCACCCCGTCATGCCGAAGTACTTGGAGAAGCTGTTGATGACGATCGCATCCGGGTCGGTCGAGAGGACGCTCTGTGGCCGGGTGCCGTCAGCGGCCGGGTCGCTGAGGTTCAGGTAGATCTCATCGACGATGCGCCACGCGCCGCGGGAGCGGGCCAGATCACAGATTGCGGTCAGTTCGGCGAAGGGCACGCTGGTGCCGGTCGGGTTCGACGGGGTGGCGATCATGACTGCGCGGGTGTGCGGGTCCCACGCCTGCTCGACCGAGCTGGCATCGAGCTGGAAGCGCGTAGCCGCCGTAGTGGGTACCGTCACCACCTCCGCACCGAAGGTCTGCACCAGTTGCCGGTTGCAGGGGTAGGACGGGTCGGCCATGATCACCCGGTCTCCCGGGTCCATGGTCGCGGCGCAGGCCAGCAGCAGGGCCGCGGAGGCCCCGGAGGTCACGGCGATCCGCTGCGGGTCGACCTGCACGCCATGCTGGTTGCGGTAGAACCCGGCGATCGCCTCCCGCAGCGCCGGGGTGCCGAGCGCCGGGGTGTAGGGCAGGGGCCGGCCGTCCATGACCTCGCGCATCGCCTGCCGGACGGCGGGAGGCGCCCCGAAATCCGGCTCGCCGAGGCTGAGTTTGATGACCCGGTGACCGCGGGCCTCGAGCGCTGCGGCGCGCTGGCCGAACGCCATGGCGTGGAACGGTTCGGTCGCCCGGGCGCGGTGCGAGAGTCTCAACGGGGCCTCCTCGTGGCCGGATCGCTGCCCACCCTCAGAGGGTATGCCTCGTCCGAGTGTCCGATGCGCCGACGGCGACACGCGGGTATCGTTCCGGCCACCGGCTGAAAGGCAGCACCATGAAGCGGCCCTCCCCATCCCTGGTGATCTCGTTCCTCGCCCTGTTCATTGCGCTCAGCGGCACCAGTTACGCCGTAGCCAAGCTGCCCAAGAAGAGCGTGGGCACCGCGCAGT